>CAXTTU010000237.1:0-5466 GCA_964247225.1 uncultured Sphingomonas sp.
AGGTCGGTGCGCGACGCGGTCCAGCGATGCTCGTGCGTCTCGCGATCGGTGCCAACGAA
Source organism: uncultured Sphingomonas sp. (assembly GCA_964247225.1). GTDB lineage: Bacteria > Pseudomonadota > Alphaproteobacteria > Sphingomonadales > Sphingomonadaceae > Sphingomonas. The sequence continues at coordinate 60 of CAXTTU010000237.1, forward strand.
CTCCTGATCCGACTCGTCGCTGACCTGCTTCCACGCGGTGCCCATGTCGAGCAGATTGACGAAGAAGTCGGTGGTCAGCTGCCCCGGCCGGTCGGTAAACACGCCGTGCTTCGCCGCCTTGGGGTGATTGGCCCCGAGGACGCGCAGCCCGCCGACCAGCACCGTCATCTCCGGCGCGGACAGCTGGAGCAGCTGCGACCGATCGACCAGCAGCTCCTCCGTCGGCACGTTGAAGCGGACCTGGAGATAGTTGCGGAAGCCGTCCGCCTTGGGCTCGAGCACGTCGAAGCTCTCGGCGTCGGTCTGCTCCGCGGTGGCGTCGGTGCGGCCGGGGATGAACGGCACCTCGACCTTGTGCCCCGCCGCCTTTGCCGCCGCCTCGATGCCGACGCCGCCGCCCAGCACGATCAGGTCCGCGATCGACACTTGGCGGTCTTTCCCTAGTAGGTGCTTGCCGCCCTTGCCGTCGAACTCCGCCTTGATGCCCTCATAGACCTTGAGCACGCGGGCGAGCTGCTCGGGCTGGTTGACCTCCCAGTCCTTTTGCGGGGCGAGCCGGATGCGCGCGCCGTTGGCACCGCCACGCTTGTCCGATCCGCGGAACGTCGATGCCGACGCCCAGGCGGTGCTGACCAGCTCGGCGATCGTCAGCTCGCTGTTGGCGATCGCGTGCTTGAGGTCGGCGACGTCGCTTGCCGTGATCGTCGCATAGTCCGCCGCCGGGATCGGGTCCTGCCAGATCAGGTCCTCGGCGGGCACTTCGGGCCCGAGGTAGCGGACCTTGGGACCCATATCGCGATGCGTCAGCTTGAACCACGCACGCGCCCAGGCATCGGCGAAGTAAGCGGGGTCCGCCCGGAACTTCTCCATCACCGCGCGATAGGCTGGGTCGACCTTCAGCGCCATGTCCGCCGAGGTCATCATCGTCGGCACCTGCTTGCCCGGCGTGTGCGCGGCGGGAGCGAGCGTCTCGGCGGGGTTGCCGACCGGCTGATACTGGTTCGCGCCCGCCGGGCTCTTCACCAGCTCATAGTCATGGTCGAGCAGCATGTCGAAATAGCTCATGTCCCAGCTGATCGGCGTCGGCGTCCACGAGCCCTCGATGCCGGAGGTGATCGTGTCGTCGCCCATGCCGGTGCCGTGCTCGGACACCCAGCCAAGGCCCATATGCGCGATGTCGGCACCCTCCGGGTCCTTGCCGACCTTGGACGCGTCGCCCGCGCCATGCGCCTTGCCGAAGGTGTGCCCGCCCGCGGTGAGCGCGGCGGTCTCCTCGTCGTTCATCGCCATCCGCCCAAACGTCTCGCGCATGTCGCGCGCCGAGCCCATCGGGTTGGGACAGCCGCCCGGGCCTTCCGGGTTTACATAGATGAGCCCGTGCTGGATCGCGGCGAGCGGGTTCTCGAGCGCGAGCCCTGCTTCCGGGTCGATGCGGGTCTGGCCGAGGAACTCCTCCTCCGTGCCCCAGTAAACGTCCTTCTCGGGCTCGAAGATGTCGACGCGTCCGGCACCGAAGCCGAACGTGGGTCCGCCCATCGACTCGATCGCGACATTGCCCGCGAGGATGAACAAGTCCGCCCAGCTGAGCGCCGCGCCGTATTTCTTCTTCACCGGCCAGAGCAGGCGGCGCGCCTTGTCGAGGTTGCCGTTGTCCGGCCAAGAGTTGAGCGGCGCGAACCGCTGATTGCCCGAGGACGAGCCCCCGCGACCGTCGCCGGTGCGATAGGTGCCCGCCGAATGCCACGCCATGCGGATGAAGAACGGGCCGTAATGGCCATAGTCCGCCGGCCACCAGGGCTGGCTGTCGGTCATCAACGCGGTCAAGTCTGCCTTCAGCGCATCATAATCGAGCGACTTGAACGCCTCGGCATAGTTGAAGTCGCGACCGTGCGGATCGGGGGACACGCCGCCCTGATGCAGGATGTCGAGCGACAGCATCTCCGGCCACCAATCCTTGTTGGTGCGGCCGAGCAGGGTGCGCAGCGCGGCGGGCTGCTTCGACGGGTCGTTGATCGGGCTCTTGTGCGGGTCGGCGTCGGCCATGAAGGCGCTCCTTTGATTGTCAGATGGCGATGCCACGCCAGGGTCGATCGACCAAGGTGATTAGTTCGCAATCAGTGATCGGTCTTGTGATATTTGCGGCAAGCTGTTCAGGCCGGCTCCGTTTCCCGCGCGGGCGGGTGCAGCCGCAGCCGCTCGACCCGGCGCGGGTCGGCGTCGATCACCTCCAGCCGCCAGCCGCTGGGATGCGTCAGGCACTCGCCGCGCTCGGGCACATGCCCCGCGAGCACGCCCGCGAGCCCGGCGAGCGTGTCGACATCCTCGTCCGTCTCGCCGAGCCGGGGGTCGATCAGTGCCGCCACCTCTTCCAGCTCCGCGCGCCCGTCCGCGTCCCAGCCGCCGTCGTCGAGCGGGACCAGCATCGCCTGCGTCTCCTCGTCATGCTCGTCCTCGATCGCGCCGGTGATCTCCTCCAGCAGGTCCTCGATCGTCACCAGCCCCTCGGTGCCGCCATATTCATCGAGCACCACCGCGAGGTGGACGTGCCGCCCGCGCATGTCGGCGAGCAGGTCGAGCGCCGGGCGCGACATCGGGACGTACAGCGGCTCGCGGACGAGCGGCGACCAGTCCTCCATGCCGCCGGTCGCCAGCCGCGCGAACACGTCCTTGACATGGACCATGCCGATCACCTGGTCGAGATTGCCGCGATACACGGGCAGGCGGCTGTGCCCGGCATCCGCGAAGGCGCGGACGAGGTCGGGGAAGCTGGTCCGCTCCTCGACCGCGATGATGTCCGCGCGCGGCACGCCGACATCGCCCGCATCGCGCTCGCCGAAATGGAGCAGGTTGCGCACCATCTGCCGCTCCAGCGGGGACAGGTCGCCCGCCGCGTCGGGCGCGGGGTCGCCCTCATGCCGGTCGATCGCCTCTTCGAGCTGGTCGCGCAAGGACTCCTCGCCCGCGCCGAAGATCAGCGCCTTGAGGCCGCGCCAGATGCCGGATTCATGGTCGCCGGGTCCGGCGCTGCTACTGGGGCCCTCGGGCATGGGGGGTGATCAATCCTCTCGAACCAGGTACGGGTCGGCAAGGCCGAGCGCGGCGAGCGCGTCGCGTTCGATCGCCTCCATCGCCTCCGCCTCCTCGTCCGCCTGATGGTCATAGCCTAGCAGGTGCAGGACGCCATGCACCATCAAATGCGTGAGGTGCTCGTCGATCGACACGCCCCGCGCCGCCGCCTCCGCCACGCAGACGCCATGCGCGAGGACGATGTCGCCGAGCAGCACCTCGCCATCGTCCGAGTTCTGCGTGACCGTGTCGAGCAGGTCGGGCTGGATCATCGGGAAGGAAAGGACGTTGGTGGCCTTGTCCTTACCGCGATACTGATGGTTGAGCGCTTGTACCTCGTCATCCGAGGTGAGCCGCACGGACACTTCTACTGCCGCGGGCGTGGTCGCGAGCTCGCCATGCGGCGTCCGCTCCACTGCCGCCCGTGCGGCGCGGGCGGCGAGCGCGGTCCAGTCCGTGTCGGCGGGCCAGGGGTCCTCGCGGGTGAGTTCGATTACAATCATTTCAAGTCCGTATGGACAAAGTCGCCGCCCTTATAGAGCAGGCGGGCGTTGTTGGTCTTCGCGCACGCATAGGCGAAGCAATCGCCCATGTTCAGCCGGGCAGGGTGGCCCGAGCCGTTCCCGTAGCGGATTTGCGCCGCCACGGCTCCAGATGCCTCGGGTGCGCCGATCGGAACAACAGCAATCGCCAGCTCGGCGCAGTACCGGCTGGCTTCTTCAAGCCCTCGCCTCATGTCGCCATGCGTCCGCTTGGCAAGCGCCCTAGCGGTTTCCCACAAGGCGATCCCGCTAGTGATCCTGTCCGGCGCACGCTCAAGCGCTGCTTCGAACATTTCCGCGTCGGTCTCTTCGCCGATGATCGACACAAGTACGGATGCATCGACGAACGTCGTCATTCATCATCCTCATACAGCGAGTCCCAAAACGCCTTGTCGATCACCACGTTCGGATCAAATTTGAGTTTGGAGGTGCGGCGCAGCTCGGCGACGATTTCGTGGACCGAACGCTCGGGTGCCGTTTTAACCAACTCCGCCTTGCGCCGCATCAAGGAGTCGTGAACCGCCTCCGTTTTGGTCGTCCCGAGCAGGTCGGCAACTTCACGGGCCAAATCTGCGGTTTCCGCTTTCTTGATGTAAAGAGATGCCATGGGGTGACCTCCGGTATATCCACCCTCTAGTTCAGGATATACTCAGGGTCAAGCCGTCCCCTCATAGGCCTCGACGATCCGCCCCACAATCGGATGCCGCACCACGTCGCCCGCGGTGAAGCGCGCCATTGCGATACCCTCCACGCCCTCCAGCCGCCCGACCGCGTCGGCCAGCCCGGACGCGGCAACGCCGCCGGGGATGTCGACCTGGTTGGGGTCGCCGCACACCACCATGCGGCTGTTCTGGCCGAAGCGGGTGAGGAACATCTTCATCTGCGCGGGCGTGGTGTTCTGCGCCTCGTCGAGGATCACGAACGCGTCCGCGAGCGTGCGCCCGCGCATGAACGCGATCGGCGCGACCTCGATCTCGCCCGATGCGATCCGTCGCTCGACCTGTTCGGCGGGGAGGCAATCGTAGAGCGCATCGTAGAGCGGGCGCAGATACGGATCGACCTTCTCCTTCATGTCGCCGGGCAGAAAGCCGAGCCGCTCGCCCGCCTCCACCGCCGGGCGCGACAGGATCAGCCGCTGGACCGATCCGGTAATGAGCTGCGCCACCGCCTGCGCCACCGCGACATAGGTCTTGCCCGTGCCCGCGGGGCCGAGCGCGAAGATCATGTCGTGCGTAGTCAGCGCGCGCATGTAATGCGCCTGCGCCGGGGTGCGCGGCACGATCGTCTTCTTGCGCGTGCGGATCAGGACGGAGGGGGCCTGACCGCCGCCGTCCGTGCGGATGATGCCGTCGAGCACCGGCTCCGCCGCCATCGCGATTGAGGCGTCGACCAGGCCGATGTCGACCGGCTCGCCGCGCTGCAACCGCGCGTACAGGTCCTGCAGCACGTCGCGCGCCATCGCCACCTGCTCGGCCGAGCCCTCCAGCCCGACGCGGTTGCCGCGCGCGGTGATGTAAACGCCGAGCCGGTTCTCGAGCGCGACGAGGTTCTGGTCGTACTGGCCGAACAGTTGCGCCAGGAGCTGCGGCCGGTCGAACATCACCTCGGTCCGGGAACGATCGCCGGACTGGGCGGGGACGGGCTTGCGGCTCATGCGATCCTTTCGGCTGCGATTGCGCGCAAAATGAGCGTTTCCTGCCCGTTTCGCAAGCGACATGGATCAGCTAGGCGCGCGAGCGATGCCGCCGCTGACGCTGATCGCCACCATGCGCAACGAGGGGCCGTTCATCCTCGAATGG
>CAXTTU010000238.1:0-5460 GCA_964247225.1 uncultured Sphingomonas sp.
CGCGAGGGTGAGCACGCGCTGGAGGACGTGGACTGGGACGGGTTCTTCGAAGTGTTCGAAGAGAACAAGCTCGCTTTCCTCCATTATGACAAGCGCAAGGACGGGCAGATCAGCCGGTTCAGCCGGTTCCTGTTCCGTGATGCGGAGAACGCGAAGACCAACCCCGACGGCACGCAGGCGAGCCGCAGTCACGGCAAGGCGGAAGGCGCAGCCTCGCCCACGCGCAAGACGCACAAGGCACCCGACAAGCCGAAGGCGGAGCCGAAACCGAAAGCCGCGGCCAAGCCCAAGGCGAGCGCGGCGACGGCGAAGAAGTAGCGCGTGCCCGACGCCCAGCCCTGGTGGCACGCGGGCGTCATCTATCAGGTGTACCCGCGCTCGTTTCAGGACAGCGATGGGGATGGCGTCGGCGATCTACGGGGCATTGATTGGCGGCTGGACTACCTGGTCGCGCTCGGCGTCGACGCGGTGTGGCTGTCGCCGATTTACCCGTCGCCGATGGCCGATTTCGGCTATGATGTTGCCGACTATACCGGCGTCGACCCGGTATTCGGGACGTTCGCGGATCTCGACGCGCTAATTGCCGCCGCGCACGCGCGCGGGCTCCGGCTGCTGCTCGACTTCGTGCCGAACCATAGCTCGGACCGGCATCCGTGGTTCGTCGAGAGCCGCTCGTTGCGCGAGAACCCCAAGCGAGACTGGTACATCTGGCGCGACGCCAAGCCCGACGGGAGCCCACCGAACAACTGGATCAGCGACTTCGGCGGCGGCGCGTGGGAATGGGACGCGGCAACCGGGCAGTACTATCTTCACGCCTTCCTGAGGGAACAGCCGGACCTCAACTGGCGCAACCCGGAGGTGCGCGCGGCGATGCTGGACGCCATGCGCTTCTGGCTGGAGCGCGGCGTCGACGGGTTCCGCGTCGACGTGCTGTGGCACATGGTGAAGCGCGCCGACCTCGCGGACAACCCGCCCAACCCCGATTGGCACGCGGGCGACCCGGAGAAGGAGCGCGTCCTCCAGCTCAACTCGACCGACCAGCCCGAGGTCCACGAGATCGCCGCCGAGATGCGCGCCCTTGCCGACGAGTACCGCGCGTTGCTGATCGGCGAGATCTACCTGCCGACGCCCAAGCTGATGACCTACTACGGCTCGCCTGCCCGGCCCGAGGTGCAGCTTCCCTTCAACTTCCAGCTGATCGGGGCCGAGTGGACCGCGCCCGCGCTGGGCAGGCTGATCGCGGAGTATGAGGCGACGTTGCCCCCCGGCGCGTGGCCGAACTGGGTGCTCGGGAACCACGACCGGCCCCGTATCGCCACCCGCGTGGGCGAGGCGCAGGCACGTGTCGCGGCGATGCTGCTGCTGACGCTGCGCGGCACGCCAACGATCTATTATGGCGACGAGCTCGGCATGACCGACGTTGCTATCCCGCCCGACCAGGTGCGCGACCCGCAGGAGCTTCGCGCGCCGGGTCAGGGCTTCGGTCGCGACCCGGTACGTACGCCGATGCCGTGGGATGCGAGCGCGAACGCAGGCTTCACCACCGGCGAGCCATGGTTGCCGCTCGGCCCCGACTGGCGGACGCGCAATATCGCTGCGGAGAGCACGGACCCGGACTCGATGCTCTCGATTTACCGCGCGCTCCTGGCGTTGCGGCGCGAGCAACGCGCGCTGGCGCTGGGCGACTTCGCGCTGGTTAGGGCAGAGGGGGAGGTGCTGGCGTATGAGCGGTCGCACGAGGGCGAGCGGTTGCTGATCGCGCTCAACCTTGGCGAAGAGTGGCAACGGCTTGCAGTCCCGACATGGGCGTCACCTCACGAAATCGTCCTCTCGACGCGGCGTGCGCGGGAGCGTGGGCCGGGTGAAATGACGCTCGCTCCCGACGAGGGTGTCATCCTCGCCCCCGCCCGCTAAGCGCACCCTATGCGCGTCGCCATGCTTGCTCCAATCTCCTGGCGAACGCCGCCCCGCGCCTATGGCCCATGGGAGCTGGTCACCAGCCTGCTCACCGAGGCGCTGGTCGCGCGCGGCGTCGACGTGACGCTGTTCGCGACGCAGGACAGCATTACCGGCGCCAAGCTGGAGGCGGTGGTCCCGCGCGGCTATTCGGAGGACCCCGGCATCGACGCGAAGGTCTGGGAGTTCCGCCACCTCGCGCACCTGTTCGAGCGCGCTGGCGCCTTCGACCTCGTCCACAACCAGGCCGACTTTCCCGCCCACGCCTTTTCCGGCGTGGTGGACACGCCGATGGTCACCACCATCCACGGCTTCTCGTCCGACCGCATCCTGCCAATGTACGCGCCCTATCAGGACCGGGTGCATTATGTCGCGATCAGCGACGCGGACCGGCACCCGGCGCTCCGCTACGCGGCGACGATCCACCACGGCATCCCGCTGGATGACTTCGCGTTTGACCCGGTTGGAGCCGAGGACCTGTTGTTCTTCGGGCGCATCCACCCCGACAAGGGCGCGGCGGAAGCAATCGCCGCCGCGCGCGCGAGCGGGCGGCGGCTGGTGATGGCGGGCATCGTCCAGGACGCGGGCTATCACGAGCGCGCCGTCGCGCCCGCGATCGACGGCGAGCACGTTCGCTACCTCGGTCCGGTCGGCGGCGAGACGCGCGTCCGCACCCTCGGCGCGGCTTGCGCATTGCTCCACCTGATCGATTTCGATGAGCCGTTCGGGCTGTCGGTGGTCGAGGCGATGGCCTGCGGCACGCCGGTGATCGCCACCCGCCGCGGCGCGATGCCCGAGCTGATCGAGCATGGCGTGACGGGCTTTCTGGTCGGGTCGGTCGATGAAGCGGTGGCGGCGATCGCCCGCGTCGGCGAGCTCGACCGCGCCGCGTGCCGCGCTCGCGTCGCCGAGAGGTTCAGCGTCGACCGGATGGCCGACGCGTATCTCGCGCTCTACCGTCGCATCCTGGGCGACTGAGCTATTTGAGACAGCAGACGATCGCGTCGATCGCGCTGCGTGTGTCGTCGATCGTCTTCACCTTGACGCAGTCGATCCCCGCCTCGAACGGCGGGTAGTCGTTGCCGCCCGGGAAGATCGCGTCGCCGATGAATATCATCTCCTCGGTCGTGACATCGCTATGTTCGGCGAGTTTCTTGAGACCGGTCGCCTTGTTGACCCCCTCGCGGGTGATGTCGATCGAGGTCGCGCCGCCCGCGTTGATCGCGAAGCCGGGCAGCCGCTGCTTGAGGTCGGCCTGGATAACCCGGCGCTTGGAGAAGTCCGGGTCCCACTTTTCCTTTGCCTCCAGCGGTGCCTGCTGGCCGAGCGCGGAGAAGGTGATCTGGCTGCCCCGGTCCTCGATCAGCTCGCCCCAGGTCTGCTCCGGCTTGAACCCGGTCGCGTCCAGCGAGGCGTGGAACGCGGCGATGATCCGCTCCTTTTCGTCCTCGTCGAACAGCTCGGCATAGACCGCCTGCCAGCCGCTGCCGTCATGCCGGTACATCTTGGTGCCGGTGGTCGGCATGATGAACAGCGCGTCGACATTCGCGCCCTCGGGCAATTGCGACACGACCTGCTTCTCGAACTGCGGCCAGTCGCCGCCCGAGATCACCGCGACCTTGGCCACGGTGAGCAGCTTGGCGAGCCGCCCGGCCATGTCTTCGTCCAAGCGCTGTTTCGAAAGCGCGAGCGTGCCGTCCATGTCGAACGCGACAAGCTTCTTCATTGCTACTCCGTTGCTGAAAGAATGAACCGGTCGATCGCGACCGCAACACCGTCCTGGTCGTTGCTGGCGGAGACCTCGTCCGCCTTTGCCTTTACGCCGTCGGGGGCCTGCCCCATCGCGACCGAGAAGCCCGCGCGGTCGAACATCGGCACGTCGTTATACTGGTCGCCGAACACCGCGACCGCGTCCAGTGGCACGTCATGCGCCCTGGCGAGCGCGGCGACCGCATCGCCCTTGTTGGCGACCGTGGCGGTGACGTCAAGGTAATAGGTCTGCGACTGCGCGATCGTCGCTTGCGCGCCGTAGCGGTCGATCGCCTGCTTCGCGAGCGAGGCGAGCAGCGGGGCATCGTCGCTGACCAGCGTGATCTTCTCCGCCCGCTCTGCAAACTGCGCGAATTCGCTGACGATCGTCGGCTCCTGATTGGCAGACAAGCGCTCGCGAGGAACATGCGGGTTTTCGGTGGAGTCAGCGTGCCACACGCCTTCCGCGAACACCCAGATCGACACGGGCGCGCCCGCCGCGAGCTCGAGCACCCCGCGCGTCACCTCGGTCGGGATCAGGTGATGTTCGATCACCTCGCCGCCCGCGGTGAAGATCGTGCCGCCATTATACGCCGCCACCGGGCCGGTCACGCCCAGCGCATCGATCAGCGGCTGAACACCGAGCGGACAGCGCGCGCTGACGATCGTGAACGGCACGCCCGCCGCACCCAGCCGCTCAACCGCCGCCTTCACGCCGGGGGTCAGCTGCTTGTCATGGTTGACCAGCGTGCCATCGACATCGGAAATGACCAGCCGAAAGCGTCCGCTCACTGCGGCATCTCGACATGGCCCCCGAAGCCGAACCGCATCGCGGACAGGACCTGATCGCCGAAGACATGGTCGACGCGGCTGCGATAGCGGGTGAACAACGCGCTGGTGAGCACGGGCACGGGCACCGCCTCCTCCATCGCCGCCTCCACCGTCCAATGCCCCTCGCCCGAGTCCGCGACCCGGCCCGAAAACTGCGCCAGCGTCATGTCCTTGGCGAGCGCCGCCGCGGTGAGATCGAGCAGCCAGGACGAGATCACGCTGCCGCGCCGCCAGACCTCGGCAATGTCGGTGAGGTTGAGGTCGAACCGCTGGTCCTCGGGCAGCTTGTCCGACTTCTTGCCCTTCAGGATATCGAAGCCCTCGGCATAGGCCTGCATCAGCCCGTATTCGATGCCGTTATGGACCATCTTGACAAAATGGCCCGCCCCGGCCGGACCGGCGTGGATGTAACCCTTCTCCGCGCGCGGGTCCTCGCCTTCCTGCTCCATGCGGTTGGGCGTGCGCGGGATGTTGCCCAGCCCGGGCGCGAGCGCCTCGAACACGGGGTCGAGCAGATCGACCGCGTCCTTGTCGCCGCCGATCATCATGCAATATCCGCGCTCAAGCCCCCACACGCCGCCCGATGTCCCGACATCAACATAGCGCACCCCCTTCTCCCGCAGCATCTTCGCGCGGCGAATGTCGTCCTTGTAGAATGTGTTGCCGCCGTCGATGATGATGTCGCCCGACTTGGCGTGCTCGACCAGTGCCTGGATCGTCTGCTCGGTCGGGTCGCCCGCGGGGAGCATGACCCAGTAAATCGCCGGGCTGTCCAGTTTCTCGGGCAGCTCGGCGAGGCCGTGCGCGGGAATGGCCCCGTCCTTGGCGAGCGCATCAACCGCCTCGGCCCCATGGTCGTACGCAACCACCTCATGTCCGGCGCGCATCAGCCGCCGGCTGATCCCGCCGCCCATGCGGCCAAGC
>CAXTTU010000239.1:0-5458 GCA_964247225.1 uncultured Sphingomonas sp.
AGGGGATCGAGACACCGGAGTCGGCGCAGATGCTGTCCGCGCTCGGCTGCACCTATGGGCAGGGCTATCATTTTGCGCGGCCGCTGGAGGCGGAGGCGGCGTTCGCGTTTCTGGCCGATCAGCGGGCGGCGGCGACCTCCTCGTCGGCTAGCGCGTCGACCCGGGGCTGATCGGGAAAGCCTTCCGCGATCCAGCGCGCCTCGACGCGCTTCAGCGTCGCGGCGACCTCCGGCCCCTTACTCAGGCCCCGTGCGACGAGCGCGCCGCCGGTGAGGGGGAGACTGGGAATCGGCCAGGCGGCAAGCTCGCGCGCGGCGTCGGCGTCGCCCGCCAGCAGCGCGCGGTCGACCGCGTGGATAAGGCCCGAACGGTACGCGTCCTCATGCGGCGAGCCGGTGCGATCCGTCGCGGCGGCCACCAGCCGTTGCCGTTGCGCCTTGGACAGCTTGAGCCGTGCCGCGACCGTGTCCGCGACCGCGGCGTCGCGCGGGAGCAAGGCGGCGAGGCGGCGGATCGGGTCGGGGGCTTGCTCCGCCTTCGCCTCGGTCGCGGCGAGGCGGGCGAGCGCCTGGGTGCCGGTAATCTCGGGCAATACGGGCGCGAAGATGCCGCGCTCCAGCATCAGCGCGGCCACCGGCACAGCACTCCGCGCGACGAGCAGTTTTAGTAACTCCGCCGCGATTCGCTCGCGCGACAGGGCCATAAGGTCGTTCGCGCGCCCGACGCAGGCTTCGAACCCGTCACCATCTATCAAGTCGCCGAACCGCGCGTGGAAGCGGAAGAAGCGCAGGATGCGGAGGTGGTCTTCGGCGATGCGCTGCAGCGGGTCGCCGATGAAGCGGACGCGGCGCGCCTCCAAGTCCTGCTCACCGCCGAAATAATCGACGACCGCGCCGCTGACCGGATCGGCGTAGAGCGCGTTGATCGTGAAGTCCCGCCGCGCCGCGTCCGCCCGCCAGTCGGCGGTGAAGGCGACCACCGCGTGCCGCCCGTCGGTCGCGACATCGCGGCGGAGCGTCGTTACCTCGACCGGGCCGGAGGCGAGCACGGCGGTCACCGTGCCATGCGCGAGCCCGGTCGGCACCGCCTTTACCCCCGCCGCGCGCAGGCGCCGCAGCACCTCCTCGGGTTCATGCACCGTGGCGAGGTCGAGGTCCTCCGCCCGGATGCCGAGCAGCGCGTCCCGCACCGCGCCGCCGACGAAGCGAACGTCCTCGGCTCCGAGCGTGGCGACCAGTTCGTCCACCCCCTCGCGCCCGCGCCAGGGCGGCGCGCTCAACTCCACCGCAGCCGCCGCGCGAGGTTGACGATCATCGCCGCGGTCGCGCCCCAGATACGCCGGTCGCCCCAGATGATCTCGTAATAATGCCGCTCGCGCCCCTGCCAGTCGCGCGATGCCTGCCGATGGTTGGCGTGGTCGAGCAGGAAGGAGAGCGGCGCTTCGAACACGCTCGCCACCTCCGCCTCGCTCGGCACGAGCGGCAGGTCGGGCGGGACGATGCCAATGACGGGCGTCACCTCATAATGCGTGACCGTGCGATAGCGGTCCGCCATGCCGACTACCTCGACCGCGGCGCGCGGGATCGCCACCTCCTCCTCCGCCTCGCGTAGGGCAGCGGCGACCGCGTCTTCGCCTGCGTCGACGCGCCCGCCGGGAAAGGCGATTTGCCCCGCATGGCGACGCAGCCCTGCCGCGCGCTCGGTGAGGATCACGCCCGGCTCCGCGCGGTCGGTCACCGCGACTAGCACGGCGGCGGGGGTGACGGTTGTCAGCTTGGCGAGGTCGTCGTGATCTCCCGCCAGCAACGCCGTGCCCTCCGTCACGCGCGCCAGTCCTTCGCGCAGCCGCTCGCGGATCGTCACTCGCCGGGCTCGAGCGGGAAGAACGCGCCGTCGCTCCACAGGCCGGGCGGATCGTTGGCGAGCGCCAGTTCGGCCAGTTCATAATAAATCGCGCGCGCGACCAGCGCTTCCATGCCGCCGCGCACATGGAGGTAGGGGCGGGGCCCCTCCTCTGTCGCCGCGAAGCGTAGCGCGTGCGCAGGCCCGGCAGTGACGAGGTCGCCCGTGTTGAGCCGAAACACCAAGCGCGCCTCGCGTCCCGCGCCCTCTGCCTTTAGCTCAACCGCCTGGAACGCCGCGTCCTCGACCGCGATGTCGAGCTTCTCGACCGGGGTGACGAGCACATAGCCGCCGTCCGGCTCGCGGCGCAGGATGGTGGAGAACAATCGCACCATCGCCTCGCGTCCGATCGGCGAACCCTGGTGCCACCACGTCCCGTCGCGCGCGATCCGCATCCCGCTGTCGCCGCAATGCGCGGGGTTCCAGCGCTCGACCGGCGGCAGCCGCTGATCCGCGAGCGCCTGCGCCACCTCGGCGAGCGACATGGCGGAAAGGTCGGGGAGCGCGTCCATCGGCATGGAGGCGCAGGTAGGGGCGGGAGGCGCGCGGGTCTAGTCAGCGCGGGCAGGGGCCGAGCACGCCCTCGCCCCCGAGGACATTGTCCCCGCGCGCGAGCAGGCGATGGCGCTCGACCGGGCCGGGCACGCGCCACCCGCTCGTGCGCTCGGCGGTGAAGCCGAAGCGACCATAATATTCGGGGTCGCCGATCAGGAACATCGCCCCGTCGAGCCGCTGCGTCGCGGCCGCCGCGAGCGCATGCGTCATCAGCGCGCCGCCGACGCCCTGCCCCTGGCGCGACGGCTCGACCGCGACCGGGCCGACCATGGCGAGCGGTGCTGCGCTGCCATCATCGCGCATCAGGCAGGCGGGCCAGCACTGGATCGTCCCCGCCAACGCCCCCCCATCCGTCGCCGCAAAGCTCAGCTCGGGGATCGCCGCGGTCCCCGCGCGGATCGCATAAGCGGTGCGCGCGTGACGGCCCGGCTCGAACGCGCGGTCGAGCAGTTGCTCCACCGCTTCGGCATTTACACTCGCCAGCGGCACGAACTGAAGCAATCAAGGGTCCTTCCTTTCGGGGAGCGCGCGCTCTAGCGATGGCGCGACCGAACGCAACCGGGGAAGAGGGTGAAGCTCTACGACGCCGACTGGGCACCGTCCCCGCGCCGCGTCCGCCTGTTCCTCGCCGAAAAGGGCGTGGCGGTGGAGCGGGTCGCGGTCGACCTGCGCGCGGACGAACAGCTCGGCGCGGCGTATCTCGAGCGCAACCCGCGTGGGCTGGTGCCCGCGCTGGAGCTCGACACCGGCGAGGTAATTACCGAATCGGTCGCGATCTGCCGCTATTTCGAGGCGCTGCACCCCGACCCCGCACTGTTCGGCACGTCGCCGCTCGACATCGCGCGGATCGAGTCGTGGACGCGGCGGGTGGAGAGCGACGGCTATGCGGCGGCGGTATACGCGATGCGTAACACCCGGCCGGCGTTCGCGGACCGTGGCGCGGCGGGGAACTGGCCGGCGATCGCGCAGATCCCCGAGCTGGCGCAGCGCGCGCAGATCATGTGGGGCGCGTTCGTCGAGGCGATAGACGCGCAGCTCGCCGGGCGCGAGTGGCTGGCGACCGACGCGTACAGCTTTGCCGACGTCACGCTGCTGGTCACGATCGACTTCGCGCGCGCAGCCAAGCTGGAGGTGGCGGAGCGGTTCGCGTCGCTCAATGCCTGGCACGCCCGTGCGAGCGCGCGCCCGAGTTCAAAGGCGTAACGATGGACGACCTGCTCCAGCTGGAGGTCCACGACCTTGAAGTGATGGTGCTGACGGGCATCTACTCGGAGGAGACGCATCTGCCGCAGCCGCTGCGCGTGTCGATCACCGCCGATCTCGATTGCCTGCCGCACTACGGCCCCGACACGCCTTTGTCGGCGTCCAAGAACTATCTCGACCTCAAGCATGCGGCCACGGCGGCGCTGCCGGAAGGCCAACATTTCAAGCTGATCGAGGCAGTGGCGGACCATATCTGCGAAACGCTGTTCCTACAGGACCGGCGCGTGCGGCGCGTGCGCGTCAGGATCGTCAAGCTCGCGATCGCGGAAGCGGGCGAGTCGATCGGCGTCACCCTGGTGCGGCACCGGCGATGACCGAGCTGCGGCCGCGCGACCTGCCTGCGCTGGTGGATGGGGTGCGCGCGGCGGCGGGGGAGGCGGTGTTGGTGGTGATCGAGCTGGGGCTGGACGCGATCGACGAGGCAGCCATGCTGGCCGCTTTGTCCCCGCTCGCGCTGGAACGCGCGCCGGGGCAGCGGGTGAACGCGCTCGTGGTGGCACAGGGCGCGGCGGCGGAGTCGGTGGAGGCGGCGACGCGTTACCTCGCGGGTGCGGTCGCCGTCACGGGGCAAGTGCTCCGCGTCGGCTAGAGCCGCGCCCGCTCGCCGCACGCGCCGAGTCGGGCAAGCACGAAGCGGTAATCCTCGCGCGCCTGGGTCGCATCCGCCTCGGCCAGCGACGCGGTGCTCGTCTCGGGCAGGGCCGCAGGGAGGAAGCAGGCGAGCCGATACCAGAGCAGCGTGTCGCGCGCGGGCGGGGCGGCGGCCTCGTCGACGATCTCGCTCAGCGCCACCGCCCAGCGCGGCTCCTCGCCCGGGCGGCGCAGGATGGAGAGCGACACCGGGCGGGCGTCGGCGGTCTGGAGAAATATCTGCGTCTCGCCCTCGCCGGGGAGCGAACCGGGGACATGGAACGCGTTGCCCACGCCCGTGACCCGGGGCGGCGCGTCGGTCGCGATCACCTCGCGCGTGATCCGGCGCACCAATGCGTCGCGCTCGGGCGACCAATCGACCTGCGCTTGCGGGGACACGAGCTGGAGTTGGTCCGCGCCGGAGGGAGCCGGACGTGCGAACAGCAGCAGCCTGGCATCGCGCAGCTTGGGCATGCGCCCGTCAGGGCCGGGGGACACATCAACCAGATAGCCGATACGTGGCGGCAGCGACACAGGTGCGCGGATCAGCGCGCGCACGTCCGCGGTGACATAGAAGCGGGTCGCGCCCGGCGCGACGCCTGCCGCCTCCGCGCCCTTGATCCGCGCGGCGCTGCGCACGGTCACGTCCGCGATCACCGGCGCGGTGAGCACGAGGTCGGCGTACAAGGCATAGGGGAGGGGGGCGGCGACCGGTGCGGCGGGCGCGGGGTCGGGCGCGCGCTGGACGGCGATCGGAGCGGCCGCGACCAGCAAGGCGAGCGCGGCCCGCGACAGGGGAACAGGCGGCATGGCCCCAGCGTTACAACCCGCATGGACGCGAAAGATAGAAGAAAACCGCATCCGTCGGGCTTTGTACGTTTATTGCGCCCGAAAGCGTTTGCGTCGATGTTAACGTAACGGTAGAGATTTGGGCCTCGGCGAAGGAGCGCCGGGGATCGAGGCGACCGCCCCCGGGCCGTCCGCCGCGGCTCCCGCCCTCCCGAACCGCAATGTTCAAGGGAGTGTGATCGCCGAATGGCTTACGCTGATCGCAGCGCAACCGGTAGCCGGATGGTGGCGGGCATTATCGTCGTCGTCATCATCGCCC
>CAXTTU010000240.1:0-5456 GCA_964247225.1 uncultured Sphingomonas sp.
GCTATGGCGTACGCCCCGACGACGCGGTGACGCGCGAGCGGCGGCGGCTGCGTGCGCGCTATCAGCTTGTCGAGTTGGAGCACGGCACAGTGCTCCTCGACGCCACCGCGGCCTCGGACGAAGGTATCGACGTGATCAGCAGCAGCGAATACGCCACCATCGCTGCCGAGAACACCTCGCTCGAACGGCTGAGCGGCATCGTCGCCGACCAGATCGTCACTCGCCTCGCGACGCGCGCGCGCGCGACCCCATGAAGGCGACCGCGGGGCAGCTGCGCGCCGCGCTCGACCGCCCGCCCGCCGATCTCCGGCTTTTCCTGCTCCACGGTCCCGACGAGGCGGCGGCGCAGGACCATGCCGCCCGGCTCGGTCGCGCGATGGGCAAGGCGGCGGAGCGGGTCGATCTCGACGGCGCAGCGCTGAAAGCGGAGCCCGCGCGGCTAGCGGAGGAGGCAGCGTCGCTGTCGCTGTTCGGCGAAGGCCGCTGGGTCCGCGTTACCGGCGTCGGCGACGAGAGCGTGGCGGCAGTCGAAGCGCTGCTCGCCGCCCCCCGCGCGGGCAACCCCGTGCTCGCCATCGGGCCCACGCTCAAGACCACGAGCAAGCTGGTCAAGCTCGCACAAGCGCACGCGCGCGCGATGACCTTCGCCTGCTATGTTCCCGACGCGAAGAATGCCGAGGCGATCGCCGCCGATCTCGCCCGCGCGCTGGGGTTGCGCCCCGTGGGCGGCGCGGCGCGGCGCGTGGCGGAGGCGAGCGGTGGCGACCGCGCGGTGATGGCGCGCGAGCTGGAGAAACTGTCGCTGTACCTCGACGCCGCGCCCGAGTCCCCGCGTGAACTCGACGACGCCGCGCTCGACGCGGTCGGCGCGGACCTCGGCGAAGCGGAAGCGGGCGCGGCAATCGCGGCGGTCGCGGCGGGCGACCTTGCCGCGCTGGCCGAAGAGCTGGGCCGGTTGCGCGAGGCGGGCGCGTCCTCGGTCGCATGGCTCCGCCAGCTCGCGCGGCGGCTGATGTTGATGGTCGAACTGCGCGGCGAGGCTGAACGCGGCGGCGATCCGGTCCAGCTGATGAAGCGGCGCGGCGTCCACTTCAGCGAGGAACAGGCGCTCGCCGCCTCGTTACGCCGCTGGACCGCGCCGATGCTGGGCGAAGCGCTGGCAGCAGTACAACGGGTGCAGCGCGACACCATGGCCCCCGGTAACGCGGGCGAGGTGCTGGCGAGCGAAGCGGCGCTGGAGCTCGCGCGCGCGGTGGAGCGGCGACGGTAGCGGCCTAGATCGCTTCGCCGCTCAGCCGCTGGCACAGCATGTCGAGCTGGTCGAAGCTCTGATAGGCCAGCGTGATCGAGCCGCCATCATGGCCATGCGCGATCCGCACCGAGACGCCGAGCAGGTCGGCCAGTTGGTTCTCCAACGCCGCCAGGTCCGCATCTGGGACACCGCCGCTCTCGCGCACGGTCTCACTACGCTCGCCGGGTTCGGTGCGGCCCTTGGCGGCGCGGGCCAGCTTCTCGGTGTCACGCACCGACAGTCCGCGCGCGATGACCTGCTCGGCAAGCGCTTCGACATCGCTCGCCCCGAGCAACGCCCGCGCGTGCCCCATTGTCAGCGCACCGCCGAGCAGTTGCGCCTGTACCGAACCGGGCAGGTCGAGCAGGCGGAGCAGGTTGGCGACATGACTGCGCGACTTGTGCACGACCTTGGCGAGCGCATCCTGGGTATGACCGAATTCGGTCATCAGTCGCCCATACGCCTCTGCCTCTTCTATCGCGTTGAGGTCCTGCCGCTGAATGTTCTCGAGCAGCGCGACCTGCAGCGTGTCCGCATCGTCGAACTCGCGGACGATTACCGGCACCTCGGCCAGCCGGGCGCGATGGGCCGCGCGCCAGCGACGCTCGCCCGCGACGATCTGATACGACGCGCCACGTGCGCGGACGACGATCGGCTGGAGCAGCCCGCGTTCGCGGATCGAGGCGGCGAGCTCGTCGAGCGCGGCGTCCTCGAACAGGCGTCGCGGCTGGTCGGGATGCGGCTCGAGCGCATCGATCGGCAGCAATCGGGCACCGCCCTGGTTGGCGGGCAGCGCCGCGCCAGGTGCCTCCTCGCGCTCGCCCATGTCACCGAGCAGCGCGCTCAGGCCCCGCCCAAGGCCGCTCGCCCGCGTCACGCCGCCTCCGCCCGCGCCGGCAGCCGCGCGATCAGCTCACGCGCGAGCGCCATATAGGCCTCTGACCCCGAGCAGCGATGGTCGTAGATTAGCGCTGGCAATCCGTGACTCGGCGCTTCCGAGAGCCGCACATTGCGCGGGATCACCGTCTCGAACACCACCCGCCCGAGCACCGCGCGCACGTCATTGGCGACCTGCTCGCTCAAGCGGTTGCGCCGGTCATACATCGTCAGCGCGACGCCGACGATGCCCAGCCCCGGGTTGAACCGCGTGCGGATGCGCTCCACCGTGCTGAGCAGTTGGCTCAGCCCTTCCAATGCAAAGAACTCGCACTGCAGCGGTACCAGCAGCGAGGTCGCCGCGACCATCGCATTGATCGTCAGCAGCCCGAGCGAGGGCGGGCAGTCGATCAGCACCACGTCCCAGCGCTCGCGCCCTTGCCGCAATGCGTGCTGCAGGCGGTGCGTCCGCGCGTCGAGCTCGACCAGCTCGATCTCCGCGCCCGACAGGTCGACCGTTGCGGGGATCAAGTCGAGCCGAGGCACCTTGGTCGCCATCGCGGCGGCGGTGACCGACGCGCGGCCGATCAGCACTTCATAGGAGGACACCGCACGATCGTTGCGCCCGATTCCCATGCCCGTCGATGCATTGCCCTGCGGATCGAGGTCGATCAGCAACACGCGATGCCCGATCGCCGCCAGCCCCGTCGCAAGATTGATCGCGCTGGTCGTCTTGCCGACGCCGCCTTTCTGATTGGCGACCGCGATCACCGTCATCGCGCGCCCACCCGGCGGGCGACGACGATCACGGCTTCGGGATCGGTCAAGCTTTGTTTCACGTGGAACTCACCTTGGACGGCGCGCTGAACAGCCTCTAGCTCACTCCGCCCCGACTTGCCACGCGGCAAAATCCAGGTCGTGTCTGAAGTGGAACAGGCGCGGGCAGCGGTGAATAGCGCTTCAATCGACGCTACCGCCCGAGCGGAGATGGTCGCGGCGGGGGTGGCGAGCGCTTGCGCCTTGCATTGCGCGACACTGACGCGGGACGCGAGCCCCAGCGCATCGGCGGCCTCGCTTAGGAATGTCGCCCGAAGCCGACGCGGCTCGCACAGCAGGAACGGACGATCGAGCAACAGCGCAAGCACCAGCCCTGGCAGCCCACCGCCGCTGCCGATGTCGAGCCAAAGCCCGGCATCGTCGTCGAGCAAGGCAAGCTGCGCGCTGTCTGCCAGGTGGCGCGACCAAATTGCTGAAAGCGTTGCCGGCGCGACCAGATTCTGTTGCTGGTTCGCTTCCGCCAGCAACTCGGCGAAACGCGCGAAACGGTCCACCGCCGCCGCCCCGAACCGATCGGCCACCCACGCCCGTGCTTCCGCCTCGGTCACGCCGCCTTGCGCGTCGCATGGAGCAGGATCGCGGACAGCGCCGCAGGCGTAACACCGCGCACCCGCGAGGCAGCCGCGAGCGAGTCCGGCTGTACGCGCGCAAGCCGCTCGGCCATTTCGGTCGAAAGCCCCGGTACGCGCCGATAGTCGAGCGCCGGGTCGAGCGGCGTCGCCTCATCCCGACGCAGCCGCGCGATCTCGTCCGCCTGCCGCTCCAGATACGGGGCATAGCGGGCGTCCTCGACCATCTCGGCGACGAGCGGGTCGTCGCCGTCAAGCTCGGGCGCGACCTGCGCGAGTTCGACTTGTCCGAAGCGCAGCCAAGCACACGCGGTTCGCCGTGCGCCATCTTGTCCTACCGTCGCGCCTCGCCCCGCCATCTCCGCTGCCGTGAACTCCGTCGCCAGCACCTTGTCGACCTGCCCCCGCATCACCGAGCGCCGCTCCAGATGCTTCCGGCGCTCCGCCCCGATCATCCCGGCGGCAATGCCCAGCTCGCCGAGTCGCGTTTCGGCATTGTCCGCGCGAAGAGACAGTCGATACTCGGCGCGTGCGGTCAGCATCCGATACGGCTCGGTCACGCCTTGCAATACAAGGTCGTCGATCATCACGCCCAAATAGCTCGACGCGCGATCAAGCAGCAGCGGCTCCAGCCCAAGCGCCTCGGCGGCGGCGTTCGCCCCCGCGACCAGCCCCTGCCCCGCCGCCTCTTCATAGCCGGTCGTTCCGTTGATCTGCCCCGCGCAGAACAATCCCGACAGCACGCGGACGCCAAGCCGGTGGTCGAGCCCGCGCGGGTCGAGATGGTCGTACTCGACCGCATAACCCGGAACGGCCACACGTACCCTCTCCAAGCCGGCGATTGACCGAACCAGCCGCTCCTGCACGTCTGCTGGTAACGACGTTGATAGGCCGTTTGGGTAGACGAGCGGGTCGTCGAGCCCTTCCGGCTCAAGAAAAAGCTGATGCCCGTCACGATCGCCGAAGCGAACCACCTTGTCCTCGATCGACGGGCAATAGCGGGGCCCCGTTCCCTCGATCGCACCACCGAACAACGGCGAGCGGTCGAGATTGGCGCGGATTAAGTCATGCGTCTCTGCGCTGGTCCGCGTGATCGCGCAGGCGACCTGGGGCAGCCGTCCGCCCCGGGTAAGCGGGGACATACGCCAGTCGCGCGCATCCGAGGGTTGCTCGATCAGCCGTGCCCAATCGATCGTGCGCCCGTCGAGCCGGGGCGGCGTCCCCGTTTTGAGCCGCGCGGTCGTGAGCCCATGGTCAGCGAGCCGCGCCGATAGCGGCCCTGCCGCACGCTCGCCGACGCGCCCGCCCGGCGCGCGCTCGTCGCCGCGAAAGATGCGTCCGCCGAGGAACGTCCCGGTCGCGAGCACCACCGCGCGCGCTGGGACCGTCAACCCGTCCGCGAGCATAACGCCGGTTACTCGGTCGCGCTCGGTCGTGAGGTCGACTACCTCGCCCTCTGCCACTGTCAGCCCCGGCGTCCTCGCCACAGCATCGCGCACCGCCGCCGCATAACGCCGCCGGTCGGCCTGGACACGCGGGCCCTGCACCGCTTTTCCCTTGCTCGCATTCAACATGCGGTAGTGGATCGCCGCCGCGTCCGCCGCGTGCGCCATGATGCCGTCGAGCGCATCGACCTCGCGGACGATATGCCCCTTGCCGACGCCGCCAATCGATGGGTTGCAGGACATCACGCCCATGTTGGTGCAGTCAAAGCTGAGCAACAGCACCGACGCGCCGCGACGCGCCGCCGCGCACGCCGCCTCGACGCCGGCATGGCCCGCGCCTACTATGATCACATCGACCATAGCTGAGCCTTAGAGCAGCATGGAGCTTTGTTCCACGTGGAACTCACTTGCCCAGGCAAAAGCGCGAGAACAGCGCAT
>CAXTTU010000241.1:0-5445 GCA_964247225.1 uncultured Sphingomonas sp.
GAAGATGGAGCCGAACCTCGTCGTGGAATTCTACTCGCGCTAACGCGAGTAGAACCAGCGACGAGGGTCGGCTCGGCCGGCGGCGCCCAAGCGCCGTTCGACGTCACGGGATTTACTCCCGTGACGGGCCGGCCAGTAGACCAAATCGAAAGGGCGGTTCCCGCAAGCGGCCGCCCTCTTCGCGTCACCCACCCCGCGCAACCCTCGCCCGCCCGGCACGTTACCTCCGCCGTCACGAACAGCGGGAAGCGCATCTCATGGGCACCAACGGCCCCGGCAATCAGATCCTCATCGTCCTGCTCGGGCTGATCGCGCTGTCGGTCGTGCTGCTGATCGTGGGGCTATTGCTCCACCGGCGCGGGTCGCTCGCCTCGCGCGGGGCAGCGCTGGGCTGGGCGGTGCTGACGATCCTGCCCTTGTTCGGGGGCGGTTTCCTCTACGCGACCAAGCATGTCGTCGAGCAGGCGACCGGGGTCACCAAGTCGAACGTCAACACGGACGCGAACCGCGGCGCGCCGTAGGCGCAGCCTTGCGGGCTTATCGCTCGGCGGCGGTCAGCGCGACGGCTGCGGCGTGCAGGAAGCCATTCTCGAAGTGCGACACCCATGTTCCGTCGCAGAAGCGTTCGGATCGTTCGATGCTGCGCAGGAAGTTCAACAGCGTCGCGCGGTCCATTGCGGCCAGGTGTTTGGGCATGACTTGCCCGATCTGGTTGGTGCCGCTCCATCGATCTGTGACCGCCATGTAATCCGACGTGTCGACCTCACGCCACCCAGCCGCCTCCAGCGCCGCCCAAAAGGCGACAATGGTCGGCGTATAGTCGGGATAGGGCAAGGTCATGGCGGGGGTGCCGTTCTCTCGTTGACCTGCCTCGCCGCCGCCCCATTCGGCAATGCGTTCTTCGGGCGTGGGATGAGCCGCGAGCCAGTCGCGCAGCGGTTGCAGGTCGGCACTCATACCAGCGTCCCCTGCGCGCCCTTCTGGTGACTGGTTCGCGTTTCCACCCGCGCCGCCTTCTTCACCGGGCTGACCAGCGGCGGCAGCTTGGGCTTGATCTCCTGGAACAGCTCGGCGAGCGTCACGAACTGGAGCGCGGGGAAGCGGCCCCATTGCGTGTCGATCAACGGCTGCGACGCGGCCTCTTCGCGCATGCCCTTGGTCGGCAGCCCCTTCATCACGAAGAGCCCGAAGCGGTGCCCGTCGCGTTGCATGACCCGGCCCAGGTCGCGGACCATGATGGGGTTGACGTTGTCGCCCGATTTGACGCTGATCACCCCGCGCTCGATCACCCGCGCGCCGGGGCGTTCGGGGTCAGCCCATTCATAGTTGAACCAGCCGTCCACGCCCTTGTCGCCACCCTTCTTGTCGCGGGGAAAGCCGCCGACCTGCCAGCATATCCATTGCTGGAACTGGTGCGGGTCGTCGGCGGCGAGCTTCTCGGCGGAGGCGAGGTCCTTGGGAACACCGATCACGTCGAACCGGATGCCGGGATAGCCCTCGCGCATCCGGTCGATGATATGGCCAATAGCGAGATGCGTGATATCGATCCCGATCCACCGTCGCCCGAGTTTCTCTGCGGCGTCCAAGGCGGTCCCGCAGCCGCAGAACGGGTCGAGCACGAGATCGCCGGGGTTGGACGAAGCCGCGATGATTCGTTCGAGCAGCGCGCGCGGCTTCTGGGTTGGGTAGCCGAGGCGTTCTTGCGCCATCGCGTTGATCGGCGGTATGTCGTCGATGACGTCCTGAATAGGTTGTCCGTCGGTCAGATAGCGCTTGAGTTGCGGAAAGCCCGCTTTGCCACTCCGCCCGGGCGTCCAGTAAATAAAGCTATGTTGATCAAGAAGATCGAGTTTCGCTTGGCTGGTGAGTCCTGCTTCGTCGGTTAACGAAGACACTAGCGCGGAAGGAACGCCCCAGTGCCGACCGGTTTGGGTAGGGTCGAAACCGCGCCAAGGTTTTCCGGAGTCGCCCGCCCGCGTTCCAGATGCTGTAAGGTCGGATAACCGATAAGTGCCGCGATCATCGCTGTGGCGGTACTTATTATCAAGGTACGACTGAGAAAGCGGAACTGTAGTACGGTTCCAAACAAATTCAGCTGATTTGGAATAGAACAAAAGAGTGTCGTGAACTGGTCCCCAACGCCTCGGGTTATTGGATGAGCTGGTTCGCCTCCATATAATCTCGTTCCGAAAGTTCTCCGCCCCGAACACCGCGTCCAGCACCAGCTTTAGATAATGCGACGCGGTCGGATCGCAGTGAAGATAGAGCGAGCCCGTGTCTTTTAGTATCCGGTGCAGTTCGACCAGCCGCACCGCCATCATGGCGAGATACGCCATCAGCGGATTTTCGCCAATCGCGCGGTGCATCGCTTCCATCATCACCGACAGTGCGACGTTGGTCTCGCTCTGAATATCGAGCAGCGCGCTGCGGCTGGTGTTACCCCACACCCAAGTATCGCCGAACGCCTCCATGCTCGCGTCCGCGCCGCCACCCGACTGATCTTTGAACAGGACGTTGTACCCGGCGTTCGAGTTGAACGGCGGATCGAGATAGATGAGATCGACGAACGCGTCCGGGAACGCCGTCCTGTCCCGCATTACCTCCAGATTATCGCCATAGTATAGCTTGTTCATCGCCGCATCCTACGCGCGGGCGGGGAGAGGGCCAACACCTGTCTTGCCCCTACGCGGAGGCGCTGCCACACATGGGCGCATGACGTATCGCTTTCTCCCGCTCGCTCTCCTCGCCGCGCCCGCCGCCGCGCAGACGCAGTCCGCCATCTCGGTCGACACGCTCCGCTCCGTCACCAAGGAATTGTCGTCCGACGCCTATGAGGGCCGCAAGCCAGTCACTCCGGCGGAGGAAAAGACCGCCGCCTACATTATCGCGCGCATGCAGGCGGCGGGGCTCAAGCCCGGCGGGGTCGGCGGCGGCTGGACGCAGCCCGTACCGATGGTGGAGATCGGCAAGCAGACCGCGCAGCCGCTGCTCTTCACCAGTGGCAAGAGTGCGCCGGTATCGCTCGCCTATCGCACCGACATGGTCGAGGCGACGTACCGCGTATCGCCGCGCATCGACCTCAAGGCCAGCGACGTTGTCTTCGTCGGCTATGGCATCAACGCGCCCGAGCGCGGGTGGAACGATTATGCGGGCGTCGACGTGCGCGGCAAAACGGTGATCATCCTCGTCAACGATCCCGACTGGCGCTCGCCCACGCGCGACGGCCCGTTCGAGGGCCGCGCGATGACCTATTACGGCCGCTGGACGTACAAATACGAGGAGGCCGCGCGGCAGGGTGCGGCGGCGGCGATCATCGTCCACCAGACCGAGCCCGCCGCCTATGGCTGGGGCGTCGTCCAGTCGAGCTGGACCGGCCCGCAACAGGAGCTCGACGAGCCGGGCGGGCACCAGGACCAGAGCCAGGTGATCGGCTGGATGCAGCTCGACGCCGCCCGCCGCGTGTTCGCGGCGGCGGGCAAGGACTTCGCGGCGATGGAACAGGCGGCGGGGCAGCGCGGCTTCCATGCGGTGCCGCTGGGGCTCAAGGCGTCGACCGGATTCAGCAACACGGTCCGGCGGCAGGCATCGAAGAACATCATCGGCATCCTGCCCGGCACGCAGGCCCCGAACGAATACGTCATGTACACCGCGCATTGGGACCATCTTGGCCATTGCGACCCGGTCAACGGCGACGGCATCTGCAACGGCGCGCTCGACAATGCGAGCGGGGTGGCGGGGCTGATCGCGCTGGCGGAGGCGCAGGCCAAGGCGGGGCCGGCGCGGCGCTCGATGGTCTTCATGTCGGTGACGGCGGAGGAAGCGGGGCTGCTCGGCTCGCGTTATTATGCCGAGCATCCGGTCTACCCGCTCTCCAGGACGGCGGGCGGGGTCAACATGGACGTCCTCAACGTCAACGGCCGCGCTCGCGACTTCGTTATCACTGGCGCGGGCAAGAGCGAGCTGGAGGACATGGCGCGGCCGATCATCGCCGCGCAGGGCCGGACGATCTCGCCCGAGCCGAGCCCGGAAAAGGGCGGCTATTTCCGCTCCGACCATTTCTCCTTCGCCAAGCTCGGCGTGCCGATGCTCGACGGTGGGTCGGGGGAGAACCTCGTCATCGGCGGCACCGCGGCGGGGCACGCGGCGGCGGTGGACTATACCGAGCACCGCTATCACAAGCCGCAGGACGAGTATAACCCGGCCTGGGACTGGTCGGGCGCGGTGCAGGACCTGACGGTTTACTACCGGCTCGGGCGACAGCTGGCGGATGGGACGAGCTGGCCGAACTGGTACAGGACCAGCGAGTTCAGGGCGGTGCGGGACAAGTCGCGGGCGGAGATGTGAGGCGATGAAACCGCCCCCCGCTGAATGGGCGCGCCACCGGGCGATCTGGATCGGCTTTCCGAGCCATCCTGAGCTCTGGGCCGACGATCTCGACCCGGCGCGCGCGGAAGTGACGGCGTTCGCGCGCGCGGTGCATGCGGCTGGCAAGGGCGAGGAGGTGCTGCTCGTCGCCGCCGACGCGGAAGCCGCCGAGGCGGCGGAAGCCTATGCGCCGTTCGCGACCGTCGTCACCGAGCCGTTCGGCGACATCTGGCTGCGCGACACCGGGCCGATCCTGCTGCGCGGGGGCGAGGCGCG
This sequence comes from uncultured Sphingomonas sp., assembly GCA_964247225.1. GTDB lineage: Bacteria > Pseudomonadota > Alphaproteobacteria > Sphingomonadales > Sphingomonadaceae > Sphingomonas. The sequence goes on from CAXTTU010000241.1 coordinate 4,642, forward strand.
GGTGTTCGGGTTCAACGGCTGGGGCGGCAAATACGACCTGCCCGGCGACGACACGATCGGCGAGCGGCTCGCGCTTGGACGCGGGCGAGCGGTGAAGCGCCGTGATTGGGTGCTGGAGGGCGGCGCGATCGACGGTGACGGCGCGGGGCTGGTGGTCACCACCGAGCAATGCCTGCTCAACCCCAACCGCAACCCCGGCATGGGCCGCCGCGAAGTGGAGGAGCGGCTCGCCGAAGACCTCGGCTTTCGCCGCGTGCTGTGGCTCGGCGAAGGGCTCCTCAACGACCATACCGACGGGCATGTCGACAATCTCGCGCGCTTCGTCGGCGAGGGGCGGGTGGCGGTGCCGGTCGCGGCGGACAACGACCCCAATTGGCGCGTGTATCAGGACGCCGCCGCGCGGCTGCGCGGGATGGGCGGGGTGGAGGTAGTGCCGGTGCCCTCGCCCGGGCGCGTGATGCGCGACGACGAGGTGATCCCGGCGAGCTACATGAACTTCTATATCGGCAACGCAGGCGTCGTGGTGCCGCTCTACGGCGCGCCCAATGACGAAGCGGCGGTGGCGGCTTTCGCCGAGCTGTTTCCCGGGCGCGAGGTGGTGGGCCTGCGCGCCGACCATATCCTGACCGGCGGCGGCAGCTTTCATTGCATCTCGCAGCAGGTGCCCGCCTAAGTCTTGCCTTTGCCGCGCGGATGCGGGAAAAGCCTCGGGCAGTTAACCACAACGGGGATGTCCCATGAAGCTCCACTACCTCGCGCCGCTCGCCGCGCTGACGCTCGTGTCGGTCGCGCCCGCCACCGCGC
>CAXTTU010000242.1:0-5406 GCA_964247225.1 uncultured Sphingomonas sp.
GTACCATGGCCATTGGTCGCTGCTTGGCTTCGGCCTGTGGGCGATCGAGGAGCGGGACTCCGGGCGCTTGATCGGCAATGCGGGCTTCGCCGATTTCCACCGTGGGCTGGACGACGACTTCGACGGTGTGCCCGAGGCGGCCTGGGTGCTCGCGGCCGAGGCGCACGGGCGCGGCTATGCGGCGGAGGCGATGACGGCGGCGCTCGCGTGGCTCGACGCGCGCGGGGAGAGGCGGAGCGTGTGCATGATCGCCCCAGCAAACACCGCCTCGCTCCGGCTTGCCGACCGGCTCGGCTATCACGTGTTCGCGAAGCGCGAGTATCGCGGCGCGCCCGTGCTGCTCCACGAGCGGATTGCGGCTGGTCAGGACGCAAACGCGCGATAGAACCGCGAGCGAGGGAGAAGCCCATGGATCGCCGCGCCTTTATCCGATCGGGCGTCGCCGCCGCCACGCTGGCGAGCGTCACGCCCGCGCTGGCGCAAGCGCCCGGCGGTGGCGACGCCGCGTTGAACGCGCTGTTCGACCGTATCTTCGCCGACGATCTCGACCATTCGCCCGAGCTCGCCACCTCGCTCGGCCTCGACAAGGGCGCGCGGGCGGTGGAGAAGACGCGCCTCTCCGAGCGCACCGCCGCCGCGCGCGCCGACGAACTCGCGCGTACGCGGCGCTGGACCGCGGAGCTGAACCGTTTCGCGCCCGCCCAGCTATCCACTGCGGCGGAGACCAACCGGCAGGTGGTGCTGTATTCGCTCATCGCGCGCACGGTCGCGCCCGCGCGGTTCGGGCTCGACACGGTGATCCGCCCGTACCGCATCTTTCAGCAGGGCGGGGCCTATTACGAGGTGCCCGACTTCCTCAACGACTCCCACGTCATCGCGAACGCCGCCGATTGCGAGGCGTATCTCGCCCGCCTCGACGCCTTCGCGGGGGCGCTCGACCAGGACCTCGATGTGCAGCGCGCGCAGGCGGCGCGCGGCTATGTCGCGCCCGACTTCGCGCTCGACCTGACGCTGGGGCAGATGGAGAAGGTGCGGGGCACCGCGCCCGGGGAGAGCAACTTCGTCCGCTCGCTCGCGACCCGCGCCGCCGCGAAGGGGGTCGCGGGCGACTGGTCCGCGCGCGCGACCGCGATCGTCCAGGCCAAGGTCTATCCCGCGCTCGACCGGCAGATCGCGCTGGTGCGCGAGCTGCGTGCGCGGACTCAGCCCGGCGCGGGGGTCTGGCGCGTGCCGCAGGGCGACGCGATCTACGCCGCCGCGCTCGAGCAGGCGACCACGACGACGATGACGCCCGCCGAGGTTCACGCGATGGGCGTGACGCAGGTGGCGGAGATCAGCGCGCGGCTGGACACTATCCTGCGCGGGCAGGGGATGACCGGCGGCAGCGTCGCGGAGCGGCTAGGCGCGCTCAACAAGGACCCCTCGCAGCTTTACCCCGACAGCGCGGAAGGGCGCGCGGCGCTGTTCGCCTCGCTCAACGACGGTATCCGCCGCATGTACGCGCAGCTCCCGCGCGACTTCGCGCATGTGCCGGGCGCGCCGCTGGAGATCAGGGCGGTGCCGGTCGAGATCCAGGACGGCGCCTCCAACGGCTACTACAAGCGTGCGGCGCTCGACGGTTCGCGCCCGGCGATCTATTTCATCAACCTCAAGGACGTCGGCGACTGGCCGAAATACTCGCTGCCCTCGCTCACCTTTCACGAGGGCGTGCCGGGGCACCACCTGCAGATCAGCCTCGCGCAGGAGTCGCGCGACATTCCGCCGATCCGCAAGATCGGCTTCTACAGCGCCTATGCGGAGGGCTGGGCGCTGTATGCCGAACAGCTCGCCGATGAGCTGGGCCAGTATCAGACGCCATTGGAGCGCGCGGGCTATCTCCAGTCGTTCCTGTTCCGCGCCGCGCGGCTGGTCGCGGATACCGGCATCCACACGCTTCGCTGGTCGCGCGAGCAGGCGACGCAATATCTCGTCGACACGGTCGGCTTCGCGCGCGCGCGGTCGCAGCGCGAGGTTGAGCGGTACTGCACCCAGCCGGGGCAGGCATGCTCCTACAAGGTAGGCCACGGCGCATGGACGGCGGCGCGGGCGCGGTCGGAAGCGCAGCTCGGCGCGCGGTTCGACCTCAAGCGCTTTCACGAGGTGCTGATCGAGGGCGCGATGCCGCTCACCGTGCTGCAGCAGCGGATCGAGGCGCGCACACGGGCGCAGATGGCGTAGCCGCGTGATCCCTGTCCCGACCGCGCCCTGGCACCATTACCTCGGCGACGTCGCGGCATGGAGCGCGGCGTTCCTTGGCGGTCGCTGGATGTATCGTCACCGCCGCGCCACGGTGGAGACGCTCGCGCGGCGGACGGAGCCGGGCTATTTCGTCGCGCTGGGGCTGGGCGGCGCGGCCGGAGCCTGGGCGATGGGCTCGCTCAACACGCTGCGCAGCGCCACGCCGACGCTGTCGCACAGCATTGCGGGCGCGCTGTTCGGGGCGATCGCGGCGGTGGAGTGGTGGAAGTGGCGGCACGGCGTGCGCGGCTCCACCGGCGGCGCGTTCGTGATCCCGCTTTGCCTCGGCATCATCGTCGGCCGCTGGGGTTGCCTGTTCGCGGGGCTGGCGGACGAGACCTATGGCGTGCCCACCCGCCTGCCCTGGGGCGTCGACCTTGGGGACGGCATCGCGCGTCATCCGGTGCAGATCTATGAGTCACTAGCGATGGCCGCGTTCCTCCTTGTCTATTGGCGCGCGCTGGTTCGCGGGCGCGACTGGGCGGTGCGCCACGGCTTCCACGTCTTCGTGCTCGTCTGGGCCGCGCAGCGGTTTGCGTGGGAGTGGCTGAAGCCGTACCCTCCGCTGCTGGGGCCGTTGAACCTGTTTCACTTCGTCACGCTGGGGCTTGCCGTTTATGCTCTCCTCTGGATCGCCCGCGACCGCCGTCACGCTCTCGCCGGGGTTTCTACCTGAACGCAAGGTCGCGCCGTACCTGTTCCACGGCCAGACGACGAGCCTGTGCGAGACCTGCCTTGAGCCCGTTCCGGCCAAGATCATCATCGAGGACAGCCAAGTCTTCTACCTCAAGCGGTGTCGTCGTCATGGCGTGCAAAAGACGCTGATCAGCGACGATCTCGATTATTGGCGCTCGCAGAAGCTGTGGCTCAAGCCCGGCGACCGCCCGCTGACGACGCAGACGCGGACCGAGGCGGGTTGCCCGTTCGATTGCGGGCTCTGCCCCGATCACGAACAGCATAGCTGCCTCGCGATCCTGGAGGTCAATAGCGCGTGCAACCTTGCCTGCCCGGTCTGCTTCGCGGACGCGGCCGACCTGCACGGCGCGCACCTGCCGCTCGAGACGATCGAGCGAATGCTCGACGCTCTGGTGCTGAGTGAGGGTGAGCCCGACCTGCTGCAGCTGTCGGGCGGCGAGCCGACGATCCACCCGCGCTTTTTCGACATCCTCGACGCGGTGAAGCGACGACCGATCCGGCACGTCATGATCAACACCAACGGCGTCCGGATCGCGCAGGACGCAGCCTTCGTCGACCGGCTGGCGAGCTATGCGCCGCGGCTGGAGGTCTATCTCCAGTTCGACAGCCTCGACGACGACGCGCTGATGAACCTGCGCGGCGCGCGGCTCCAGCGTATCCGGCGGCAGGCGCTGGAGCAGCTGGAGCGCGTCGGCCTGTCCACCACGCTGGTCGCGGCGGTGAAGCGGGGCGTCAACGACCATGAGGTCGCCGCGATCGTCAACCACGCGCTCGAATGGTCCTGCGTGCGAGGGGTGACGTTTCAGCCGGTGCAGGATGCGGGCCGCAACCACGGCTTCGACGCGAGCAGCAACCGCGTGCTGCTCACGCAGATCCGCCGCGAGGTGGCGAAGTCGGGTGTGTTCGGCGTCGATGACATGATCCCGCTGCCATGCAACCCCGACCAGATCTGCATCGGCTATGGGTTGCGGCGGGGGCGGCAGGTGACGCCGATCACGTCGCTCCTCCCGCGCGAGCTGATCCTCGAAGGGCCCAACACGATCAGCTACGAGGCGTATCCGGCGTTGCGCGACGCGGTGAACGGGCTGCTCAGCCTCGCCACCGCGCAATGCAATACGGAGGAGAAGCTGGCGGGGCTGCTCTGCTGCCTGCCGCAGGCGGTCGTGCCCGAGCAGTTGAGCTATGCGGACAGCTTCCGCGTGGTCATCCTGCAGTTTCTCGACCGCTATAATTTCGACCTCGGCACCGTGAAGCGCAGCTGCGTCCACTTCCTGACGCCGGAGGGGCAGATCATCCCGTTCGACACCTACAACACCTTCTACCGCCCCGGCGCGGAAGGGGCTGGGGTGCTGGCGCGCGCGAGGGCGACCGCATGAAGCAGCTTGGGGGCGGCCTGCTGGTCGCGATCGGCATCCTGATCGCCGGGGTGAGCGGCTTGTGCGGCGCCTTCGACACGGCCGGGCGTGGATCGGAAAGCAACGGGTTGCTGCTCGCCTTCCTGATCGGGCTGGGATGTATCTGGGGTGGCGGCGCGCTGATCCGTGCAGGCAGGGCGGAGTCTCGCTATTACAGGTCGTCACGTCGATGTGACGAGGAAGAGTAAGGTGCCGATGGTGCTTACGCCGGAAGCCGCGACATGATCCTGCTTCTCCTGCTGATGCTCGTCGTTCTGGCGGTGGTCGGCTCGCTGAGCGCGCGAGGGCCGATGCGCAGGCTGGCAGGCGGCATCCTGCTCGCGGTCGGTCTGCTGGTGGCGACCGGTAGCGGCCTCTGCTCACTGGCGATCATCTTCAGCGGCGGTCTGGCCTCGGGCGATGGAGGGCCGCTTTTGCTGATCAGCGGGATACCTTTCCTGACTGGTTTGGGAATGGTACTTGGCGGGCTTCGGCTGCTCCGCTCGGACCGCCCGCCAAGCGACGACGAGCTTCGCGACCGCTTCGACTAGCGCATGTGCTTTTGCAGCTCGCCCATCGACATGTGCAGATGCGCGAGGTGCGACATGATCCACACGCTGCCCAGCACCGTCACCAGCACGATGAACACGCCGAACGCGAGCGCCATGATGTTGTTGGTGTTGTCCGGCCCGGTGGTGATGTGGAGGAAGAAGGCGAGGTGGACGCCCATCTGCGCGATCGCAAACACGATCAGCGCAGCGGGAATCGCGGGCGCCCAGACCAGTCCGGTGGTCGGCAGCGCGAACGACAGCGACGTCCTCCCCGCCCTCTTCGCCCGGCGCGCGATCGTTCCCGTGACTCATGCGCCCGACCCCAGCAGATAAACGACGGTGAACAGCGCCACCCAGATGATGTCCAGCGCGTGCCAGAACAGGTTGAAGCAAAACAAGCGCCGCAGGATGGTGTCGCGAAATCCCTTGACCCATAGCTGCGCCATCATCGTGCCGAGCCACAACAGCCCGACGCCGACGTGCAGCCC
>CAXTTU010000243.1:0-5387 GCA_964247225.1 uncultured Sphingomonas sp.
CGCGTGCGAGGTCGTCGGCGGTGACGTTCACCGACAAGCGCAGCGCGTCGAGCGACGACGGCCACGCCGCCGCTCGCGACAGCGCCAGCGCCTGGACGTGCGCGGACAGCGCCGGACCAAGCCCGGCGCGCTCCGCGACCGCGAACAGCTGCTCCGCCCCGATCGCGCCTTGGTCGGGGTGCTCCCATCGCGCGAGCGCCTCCACCCCGACGATTATCCCTGTCGCGAGCGACACCTGCGGCTGGAACAACACATCGACCTCGTCCGCATGGCGTTGCGACCAGATCAGGGGCTTCCCCGGCTCGCTCGCGTTCAATGCTCCCATAGGCGCACGGCTCTACCCGGTAAGGGCTTAACGACAAACGCCCTTGTTTCGCCCCCGCGCGGCGCTTAGCTGGTCGGTGATGGCTTCCGCCCCCGCCCTGCCCGGCTCCATGGTCGACCGGCACGGGCGCGCGATCCGTTACCTGCGCATTTCCGTCACCGACCGCTGCGACCTGCGCTGCCGCTATTGCATGTCGGAGCAGATGACGTTCCTCCCCCGCTCGGCGCTGCTCGCGCTGGAGGAGATCGCGGTCATTGCCGAACGGTTCATCGCGCGCGGGGTGCGCAAGCTGCGACTGACCGGCGGCGAGCCGCTGGTGCGGCGCGATGTCGGCGAGCTCGTGCGGCGGCTCGGGCGGCATGTCGGCGACGGCCTCGACGAGCTGACGCTCACCACCAACGGCACGCGCCTCGCCCAGCACGCGGAGGCGCTCGCCGATGCCGGGGTGCGGCGTGTCAATGTCAGCATGGACACGCTCGACCCGGCGCTGTTTCGTCACATCACCCGGCACGGCGACCTGGAGCAGGTGCTGGGCGGCATCGCGGCGGCCAAGGCGGCGGGGCTGCGCGTCAAGATCAATGCCGTCGCGCTCAAGGGTTGGAACGAGGACGGTATCGCGCCGATGCTGGCGTGGTGCGCGGCGGAGGGGCATGACCTGACGCTGATCGAGACCATGCCGCTCGGTGCGATCGACGAGGACCGGACCGACCGGTTCCTGCCGCTGACGGGCGTGCTGGATCGGCTGCGGGCCGCCTTCCCGCTCGTCCCCGACGCGCATCGTAGCGGCGGTCCTGCGCGCTATTGGCGGGTCGAGGGGACCGACACGCGGCTCGGCCTGATCTCCCCGATGACCGCTAATTTCTGCGACGGCTGCAACCGCGTGCGGCTGACCACCGAGGGCAAGCTCTACACCTGCCTCGGCCATGACGACGCGGTCGACCTCAAGGCCGCATTGCGCGGCGGCGGCTTGCCCGCGCTCGACGCGGCGATCGACGAAGCGCTGGCGATCAAGCCCGCGCGGCATCATTTCCGCATCGCGACCGGGGCCGCGCCCGCCGTCGCGCGGCACATGAGCGTGACCGGCGGATGACCAGCTTCGCGCGGCGGGCGTTGCTCGCTTCGCCGACCGCGCCCGCTCGCGCCGCGGAGGCGGAGTTGCGGGACATGGGGGATTGGGTCTCGCCCGACGAGGCGGACGTCATCGTCGCGCTTGGCGGCGACGGGTTTATGCTCCAGACGCTGCATTCCATGCTGGAACGGCGCGGCGGCGTGGTGCCGGTGTTCGGGATGAACCTCGGCACGGTCGGTTTCCTGATGAACGAATGGCGGCACCACGGGCTCGACACGCGGCTGGGGCGCGCGCGGCCGTTTCAGGTGTCCCCGCTCAGCATGACCGCGACCACCGTCGACGGGCGCACGCACACCATGCCCGCGATCAACGAGGTGTCCCTACTCCGCGAGACTCGCCAGACCGCGAAGCTGGAGGTCAGCGTCAACGATCGCGTCGTGATGCCCGAGCTGGCGTGCGACGGCATCCTGGTCGCCACCCCCGCCGGGTCGACCGCGTACAACTACTCCGCGCAAGGGCCTATCCTGCCGCTCGGCTCGGGCATGCTCGCGCTCACGCCGATCAGCGCGTTCCGCCCGCGGCGGTGGCGGGGCGCGATCCTCCCCGACCGAGCGCGGATCACCTTTCGCGCGCTGGAAACGGCGAAGCGGCCGGTGTCCGCGGTTGCCGACCAGCGCGAGGTGCGTGAAATCGCTAGCGTCTCGGTGGAGGTCGACCGCGCGCGCGAGCTGACGCTGTTGTTCGATCCCGAGCACGCGCTGGACGACCGGATCACGATGGAGCAGTTTGTGGCGTAGGGCGGCTTGCGCCAAGCTGGCGCAAGACTCGCCCAAGCGCGGCCAGCGGGCGTCGAGCCCGACTGACGACGCGGCTTTGCCGCGGCGCCGCTTGCCACGAAGCGCTTGCACCGCCCGCGCCAGCCTTTATAGACGCTTCCGAGCGCATTCCCTGATAGCTCAGCGGTAGAGTAGGTGACTGTTAATCACTTGGTCGTTGGTTCGAATCCAACTCAGGGAGCCACGCTCGATCCCCCAATCGCTGAGTAAAGCCGAGGCGCGGCGGATCGCGCTCGCTGCGCAGGGCTTTGCCATACCTCGACCAGCGACGGTCAAGCCCACGCATCTCCTACGCCTGCTCGATCGGCTGTCGCTGCATCAGATCGACAGCGTCAACGTCCTCGCCCGCGCGCACTATCTCCCCGCCTTTTCGCGGCTGGGCGAGTACGACCGCGCCGCGCTCGACGCGCTCGCCTGGGGACGAAAACGCGAGCGGCGGGTCTTCGAGTACTGGGCGCATGAGGCATCCTTGCTCCCGCTCAATACGCATCCGCTGCTCCGCTGGCGGATGGCGCGCGCGGACCGGGGCGAGGCGGGTTGGGGCAGGCTGCGCCCCTTCGCGACCGAGCGGCGCGCGGAGGCGATGGCGGTGCTGGCAAGGCTGCGGGGCGAAGGGCCCCTGCCTGCCTCCGCCTTCGAGTCCGGACGGACCGGTTGGTGGGAATGGTCCGAAGCCAAGAGTGCGCTCGAATGGCTGTTCTGGGCGGGGCACGTCTCCACCGCCACGCGCCGCGCCAATTTCGAGCGGGTGTATGATCTAACCGAGCGCGTGATCCCCGCGCGCGTCCTCGCACTTGCCACCCCGACGGAGATAGAAGCGCACCGCGCGTTGATCGAGCGCGCCGCCTGCGCGCACAGCGTTGCGACCGAAGGCGACTTGCGCGACTATTTCCGTCTGTCCCCCGCCGATGCGCGCGCGGCGTTGGCGGCGCTGGCCGGGGAAGGCGTGCTGCTGCCCGTTACCGTTGAGGGCTGGCAGCAACCGGCATGGCTGCATCGCGACGCGCGGGTGCCGCGGCGGGTTCGCGCCCGCGCGCTGCTCGCGCCGTTCGACCCGCTCGTCTGGGAGCGGGCGCGGACCGAGCGACTTTTCGGCTTTCGCTACCGGCTGGAAATCTACACGCCCGCCGCGCGCCGGATGCACGGCTATTATGTGCTGCCCTTCCTGCTCGGTGAGCATCTGGTCGCGCGCGTCGACCTGAAGGCGGATCGCCAGCGCGCGCGGCTGCTCGTCCACGCCGTCCATCTCGAGCCGGACGCTCCCGCCGACACCCGCGAAGAACTGCGCGCCGAGCTGTCCGGCCTTGCTCGCTGGCTGGAGCTCGAGACGGTCGAAATGCCCGGCGAAAGTCACCCGATCGCAAACGCTTAGGTCGCGATGGACCCAATCCGTTCATCGCTCGTTCCACTCGGGTCGTCTATGGCGAGTCATCGCCAACGGGCGACGCATGGAGAAGAACCTAATGACATCCAATCGCTTCGGACGTGGCGTCCTGGCGGCGGCGCTGGCCTCGGCTACGCTGCTGGTCGGTGCGTGCGCCACCGAGACCACCTATCACCCCGCCGTCGGCCATGGTTTCGAGCGGACCGGGTTCAGCGAGCAGCAGATCGGCCCCGATCGCTTCATTGTCCATTTCGCGGGCAATGACGTGACCTCGCGCGAGACCGTCGAGAAGTACATGCTGTTCCGCGCGGCGCAGCTGACGCTGGAGCACGGCGGTGATTATTTCGTTCAGGTCGACCGGAACACCAACCGTCAGACCCGCACCTATTCCACCGGTCTCGGCTATGGTGGGTTCGGCGGCGGCTATGGCGGGTTCGGGTTCGGCGGCGGTTATTTCAGCCCCGGATTCGGCTTTTACGGTCGCGGCTTCGGCTATCGCCATTACGACCCGTTCTTCGGCGGTCCGTTCTTTGGTGGGTATGACGACGTCAACACCGTGGACCGGGTCGAGGCCGAGGCGCAGATCGTGATCCGGCGCGGGCCGGTGCCGGCGGGCGACGTGCGGGCGTTCGACGCGCGCGCGGTGGTCGATCAGCTCGGGCCGACGATCATCCTGCCCGGCCAGGAAAAGCAGCGGCGCTCGCCCCAGGGCTATTGATCCGCTCCTGACTGCAAGTCGAAAGGGCTCCGGCGATCGCTCGCCGGAGCCCTTTTCGTTTGCGTCCGCTCCGCTCTATCCCAACAACCCCAAACCTTTACCGTCACCCCGGCCTTGAGCCGGGGTCCCGCTTCTATTTATCGACCGTCAGGATAGAGCGGGACCCCGGGTCAAGCCCGGGGTGACGAGGTGGGTCGGCCTAATGCGTCTCTACGACCCTACGCTACCGCCCCGTGGCAGTGCTTGTACTTGCGCCCCGACCCGCACGGGCATGGCGCGTTGCGGTTGACGCGGCCTTCCCAGTTCGCCGGGTCCTCGCCCAGGTCCGCCGCTTCCGGGCGCACCATCTGCATCGGCGCTACCTGCGTCGTCACCAGCCCCAGCGTCCCCGCGTCAATGTCGCGAGTATCGTCATCGCCCGTGAAAGGATCGAAATGGGTGGTGATGAAGTCGGGGAGTTGGGGAAGCTCGGGCGCGGGTTGCATTTGAAATTGCGCGTGCGCGACCGTTCGCGTCACGTCCTCCCTGATATTGGCCAGCATCCGCTCGAATAGCGCGAACGCCTCCTGCTTATATTCGTTGATCGGCGTCTTCTGCGCATAGGCACGCAGGTGAACGACCTGGCGCAGCGCGTCGAGCGTCGATAGATGCTCCTTCCAATGGTGGTCGAGGTTCTGGAGCAGGATCGACTTCTCGACCGACACCCATGTCTCGGGCTCAAGCTCGCTTGCCTTGGCGGCGACCATCGCGTCGGCGGAGTCGCGGACGCGGCTTTCGACGATCTCGGGGTCGATCGCCTCTTCCTTGAGCCACTCGTCGATCGGCGGCTCCAGGTTAAGCAATTCCAGCAGCTGCGTCCGCATCCCCTCCACGTCCCATTGCTCGGGATAGGAGTTGGGCGGGCAGGCCGCGCCGACGATGCTGTTGACCGTCTCCGCGCGCATGTCACCGACGATATCGCCCACCGTCTCCGCATCCATGATGTCCGCGCGCTGTTCGTAGATGACCTTGCGCTGATCGTTCATCACGTCATCATATTCGACGACCTGCTTGCG
>CAXTTU010000244.1:0-4529 GCA_964247225.1 uncultured Sphingomonas sp.
GCTCGCGCCCGGGGAGCGCACCGGCAGGTACCGCGTCGGCGGAGACCAGCTCCTGATGAACAGCGACGGCGAAAGCCGCATTTCCCTCCAAGACTACGCGGTCGCCATGCTTGATGAGATCGAGCGCCCGCAGCACCACCGTGAGCGCTTCTCGGTCGCCTACTGAACATGCCGGCACGTCCGGTCGATGCGGACACGGCGCGACGATCACGGCCAAGTCCTGGCCGCGACCTGTCAAAAAGACGCAGAAGGGAACCAGCCTTGGGAATGACCTACAAAGTCGCAGCCATCCAGGCAGCCCCGGCCTTCCTCGACCTCGCCGGGAGCGTCGCCAAGACGTGCAGGCTGATCGAGGAAGCGGCCGCCAACGGGGCGAAGATCGTCGCCTTCCCCGAAGCCTGGATTCCCGGGTATCCCTGGTGGATCTGGCTCGACTCGCCGGCGTGGGGCTTCCAGTTCGTCGAGCGCTACCACGCGAACTCGATCGTGGCGGGAAGCAACGAGATGGACACCATCCGGCGCTGCGTCCAGCGGGCCGGGGTCCACGCGGTGATCGGGACGAGCGAACGCGACCACGGCTCGCTCTACCTCGGCCAGACAACGATCGCGCCCGACGGCTCGGTCACTCACGTCCGGCGCAAGCTCAAGCCGACCCACGTCGAGCGCAGCGTGTTCGGCGAGGGCGACGGCAGCCACCTCGCGGTCCATGAGACCGAACTCGGGCGGATCGGGGCGCTTTGCTGCTGGGAGCACGTGCAGCCGCTGACCAAGTACGCGATGTTCTCGATGCACGAGCAGATCCACGTCGCCTCCTGGCCGAGCTTCTCGCTCTATATGGGCAAGGCCCACGCGCTCGGACCCGTCGTGAGCACCGCGGTCTCGCGGGTTTACGCGGTCGAGGGGCAGTGCTTCGTCATCGCGAGCTGCGCGGTCCTGTCGCAGGAGATGCAGGACATGCTCTGCGACACGCCGACGAAGCGCGAGCTGCTGCCGGTCGGCGGCGCCTACTCGATGATCTACGGACCCGACGGCCGCGAGCTCGCCGAGCACCTCCCCGAGGATGTGGAAGGGATCATCTACGCGGACATCGACCTGGGCCAGATCGCGCTAGCCAAGTCGGCCGGGGATCCGGTCGGCCATTACTCCCGGCGCGACGTGACGCGGCTCATGCTCAACAGGACCGCGCTCAGCCCGACGCACCATTTCTCGTCACCCGGCCAGCTCGTGGAACAGACGGAGGAGGCCCCGGAAGCCGCCGCGGAGGGTGCCGGGTGACCCCGCCCGACAACCTCCGCGAGACGGTTCCCGAATCAGCGACCGGGCGCATGACGGTCGCGCAGCACGGCGCGCAGGGAACGCGCGCGGACCAGGGCGCCCGGGCAGTCAACGAGGTCTGCGCTTCCATCCCAACGCTTGCGGAGGCTGCCGCGCCGTCGAGCGCGGGCGGTATCAGCTCCGGGAACGGATCGGCATGAACGGCCCGGTTGCTCCCCCGCCTGCCTATCGGCGGCCGCTGCCCCAGGCCTCGATCACGATCAGCTATCTCGGGGTGCAGGCCGAAGACGCGGTGAACCTGGCACTGCCCCTCGCCGTCTTGGCCGATGCGCTGCGAAAGGAGAACGGGCCGGCCGTGGTGGAGCGGGCACGCTTCACCGACGGAGCCGGCTATGAGAACCAAATCTTCATCGCCTACTGGCTTCGCCGAGACGATTTCGACCGATGGTTCTCGCGGCTTCAGCCATGGTGGGAGGCTGCGGAGCGCGAGGCCGGAGCGGTCGGGATGTGGAGGGAGGTCGTCTCCGTGCCAACCGCCCGGTTCGAGAACATCTTCTCGTCGCCTGTCTTCGCAGTCGGCTCCGGCAGGCTTGCGCCCGCCGCGGAGGGTCCCATCGAGGCGCACGGCTACTGGGGGTCGATGCGCGACCGCCTCGCCGCCTCCGCGGACGATCCGCTGTCCGGCTCGGAGCAGGTGATCGAGATGCCCCGGGACGGAGGGGCGACCCGGGGGCGCCGGGTGGCGGTGAGCCTGCCGCCGAACCTGGCGCTCATCCGGTCCGGCCAGGACACGTCGCGGTGCCTCGGGGAAGAGCGTGCCGAGTACGAGCAGCTGATCCTGCCCGTTCTCGGCAAGGGGATGGACTTCCTGAGAGACCATCCCGGCGAAACCGGGTGCGTTTCGTCCCGCTTCCTGCAGGAACTCGACGCCGACGGGCAGCCGACGGCGCGGAGCTTTGGCCATGCCATGTTCCTGTCCTTGGCCGACCTGGAGCGGTGGTCGGAAACGCATCCGACCCATCTCGCGATCTTCCACCGATTCTCGGCCTTTGCCCGGCGGCGCGGCCCGGACCTGAAGCTGGATCTTTGGCACGAGGTGGCCGTGCCCGAGGCCGGGCACGGCCTTTTCGAATACGTGAACTGCCACGCCGCAACCGGCCTTCTGAGACTGGCGCCGTGATTTCGCGAAAGCCGTTCGCACCGGACGCGCATCCGACCTGCTCCCGCCCGCCGACCGTTGCTGCGTCACCAACCGGAGGACCCGTCGTGCTCAAAATTGTCATTTGCCGCTTCGGCGGGCTGGTCTCGGCCGCCCTGCTGCTCGTTCTCGCCTCCACAAGCCGGGGCGAAGCGGCCGCGACCTGCGGTCCTTCGAACGGGCGGCCTGCGACAGGCACCCCGATCCCGATCGGCTCGATCGTCAGCCGCACCGGTCCGGAAGACTTCAGCTCGGCGGGCCGCAGCGCCGCCGCCTATTTCGCTTGCGTGAACGCCCAGGGCGGCATCGGCGGCCGGCCGATACGCTATCTTGTGCGGGACGACCAATGGGACCCGGAGGTCGCCGCGCAGGCCGCGGCCAAACTGGTTGCCGACGAGAGCGTCGTCGCCATGGCCGGCTCGTCGAGCCAGGTGGAATGCGGAGTCAACAGCCGCACCTATGAGCGCGAGGGCTTGGCGGTCGTTGCGGCCACCGGCGTGCCGCGCGAATGCTACTACTCGGCTCAGATCGCTCCGGTTTCCAACGGCCCACGGGTGAGTTCGATCGTGATGGCGCGCTATGCCGTTGAAACCTTGGGATCGCGCCGCATCGCGTGCATCGGGTTCAACACTCCCAACACAGGCGACTGGGTCTGCAACGGCCTCGCGGCCTGGGCCAAGTCCCGCGGCGTCTCGGTCGAGCCTATCCTCATGGACCCCGCAGCCGACGCCACATCCGTCATCTTGGACGCGACGTCCAGGACACCCGACACGATCCTCTTCGTGCTGCCGAAAGGCGTGACGGTGGCGCTTCTCGTCGCGGCCGAGCAGCAGGATATCGGGGATCGGATCAAGTTCGTGAGCGCCGCCTCGGCCTACGACGCGAGTGTCCCCAAGGCGATCGGAGCCTATTGGAACAACCGCTTCTGGTCGAGCATGGAATACGCCCAGCCCCTCGACTCGAACGATCCGGAGGTGGTGAACTGGCGCGCGGTGCTTGATGCGTACGGCAGCGCCTCCGACCCGCGGGATACCTTCGCCTTGTCCGGCTATCTCGCGGCGAAGGCCGTCGTCGCCGCGCTCGCGGGAACGAAGACCGACACGCTCGACAGACGCAGCGCCTCCGCCGCGATCCGCGCCATGCCGCCCGTCGCGAACTCCCTTCTCTGCTCGCCCTGGTACTTCGGGGATGGACCGCGCCACAATGCCAACCATGCTGGACGGGTCTCGGTTGTCGCCGGGGGCGGTTGGAAGGTGGTCAGCGCCTGCCTCCAGGCCGACGATCCAGACCTCGTCGACATCCTGGCCGGCGAGGCCAAGCAGCCGCGTTGATTTGAAGGCGGCCCAGCGGCACCGCTCAGGGGACAAGAGATGGCCTTGGCGCCCTTCGTCGTGGCTGGCATCGGGATCGGGGCCGTTTATGCCCTGTCCGGGGTCGGCCTGGTGCTCCTTTTCCGGACTTCCGGGACGCTCAACTTCGCCCTCGGCGCGCTCGTGGCGGTTGCCGCGCACGTGGCCTGGGGCCTGGTCGAG
This sequence comes from uncultured Sphingomonas sp., assembly GCA_964247225.1. Taxonomy (GTDB): domain Bacteria; phylum Pseudomonadota; class Alphaproteobacteria; order Sphingomonadales; family Sphingomonadaceae; genus Sphingomonas. Next base: position 4,006 of record CAXTTU010000244.1, read on the forward strand.
ATCGGTCTTCCGGCCGGCGTGGCGTCGCTGATCGGCGTCGGCGTCACAGCTGGCCTTTCGCTGGCCTACGGCCGCCTTTTCGCGCCGCTGGTGGCCGGCCGCGACCGGACCGTGCGGGCCGTCGCAACCCTTGGCCTGGCCCTGATCCTGCTGGGGATTCTGGGCACGGTTTGGGGCGAGCAGCCGCGCCGGCTGACGCTTCCGACCGACACGGCTGCGCTCAGCATCCTTGGCGTCCGCGTGACCGTGACGCGGCTCCTCGCGGCTTGTGCCGTGCTCGTTCTCGTCGTCGCCGTCGAGGTTCTTCTGGAGCGAACCAGGGTAGGGCTCTCCATGCGGGCGCTGGCCGTCAACCGAGACCTCGGCACCCTGCTCGGGATCGACGTCCGGCGCTCGGACGCGCTTGCCTGGCTCGTTTCGGGAACGCTTGCCGGGATCGCCGGCCTCCTGCTGGCGGACCTCGTGCGTTTGCAAGCGACTTTCCTGACCTTCCTGATCATCCCGGCCATCGCGGCGGCCCTTCT
>CAXTTU010000244.1:4539-5378 GCA_964247225.1 uncultured Sphingomonas sp.
CCGGAGCGCCACGCCTTTCCTGATCGCCCTGCTGTTCGTCGCTTGGTCGGGCGAACGCGGCGATGCGGGCGGACGAGGATCGTGAGGCTGCGCGCGCAAAGCGGACTCCAGCGGGCGCTGCTTGCCGCCGTCCTGGGATGGGTGGGATGCGCCGCGCTCGCCGCGTTCTGCGACACCTACTGGCTGACGACGTTCACCTCGGCATCCTGCCTCGCGATGGCCTGCTCCGGCGTTGCCCTGCTCTACGCTCGTCTCGGCCTTGTCAACCTGTGCCAGTATGCGCTCGTCGGGATCGGAGGGTGGACGGCGCTCCGCGTCCACTTCGCCGTCCAGCCCGGCTTCGGGGTCGCGGTGCTTGCGGGCGGCCTGGCCGCCGCCGCGGTCGGCGTGGTGTGCGCGCTCCCGGCGCTGCGGATGCGTGGCTTGATCCTTGCGCTCGCGACCCTGATGGTCGCGGGCGGGTTCCAGGTCATCCTCGCGGCGGCCGGATTTCCGGACGGGGGATCGGGTTTCCTCGGCCGCGCCGCCGGTGCGGGTCGGCGGGTGATGGAGCGGCCTGCCTTCGCGACGTCGGACGCCTCCTACTTCCTCGTTGTGGCGACGGTCCTGATCGGATGCTTCCTGCTCGTCGAGCTGCACGTCCAGGGCCGCCCGGGGCGGGCTTGGTCAGCGATGCGCCGGGACGAGCGGCTCGCCCAGAGCCTGGGCATCAACGTGGTCGGATACCGGCTCTGGGGATTTGCGCTCTCCGGCTTTCTGGCCGGCGTCGCCGGCGCCTTGCTCGCGGGGAGCGTCGGATCGCTCGACGAGCGCACGTTCGGCGCGGCGCAATCCATCCT
>CAXTTU010000245.1:0-5372 GCA_964247225.1 uncultured Sphingomonas sp.
TCGGTGCCGAGGAACGCGTCGTACAGCTTCGACGCGACGCTCGCCGCCTGCTTGGCGAGGTCACCGCTGAGCCCGAGCGCGTTGGCCACCGCGCGCCCGTGATGCGGCATGAAGCCGGTCGCGGGGTCGATGTCGAGCGTGTGGATCTTGTCGGGCGACTCATGCGCGACCGTCTCGATGTCCATCCCGCCCTCGGTGGAGGCGACCATCGCCACGCGTCCGCTCGCGCGGTCGACCAGCACCGCGAGATAGAACTCCTTGGCGATGTCGACGCCGTCGGTGACGTACAAGCGGTTGACCTGCTTGCCATGCTCGCCCGTCTGCACCGTCACCAGCGTATTGCCGAGCATGTCGGTCGCCGCCGCGCGCACCTCGTCCGCGGTCTTCGCCAGTCGCACGCCGCCCTTGGCGTCGGGGCCCAGTTCCTTGAACTTGCCCTTGCCGCGCCCGCCCGCATGGATCTGCGCCTTGACGACATAGAGCGGCCCGGGCAGCTTGCCCGCCGCCGCCACCGCCTCGTCGACGCTCAACGCGGCGTGGCCGGCCGGGACGGGGACGCCGAACTTGGCCAGCAATTCCTTGGCCTGGTATTCATGGATGTTCATGGGGCGGCCCAGCCTTTCGAAGATCGGGTTTGCGCTGGGGGCTAAAGCACAGCGCGTCGCGCGAATCCACCCCGGCGACGTTGATCGGGGTTGCCGGACAGCGCGGGCGCACACGTTTGCCGAAAAGTAACCTTCCGGTGGCAGACCGGTGGCATGGAACAGCCCGCCTTTTCCCCGCTGCAACCCTCCAATGACGAGAGCCGCCGCTCGCTGCGCAAGGCGGTGCGGATGCGCGCGCATCTGCGCGACCGGGGCACGACGCGGTTCGAGATCGACGTGGTGGACCTGTCGACGACCGGCTTTCGCGCGGAAACGAGCTTCACGCTCTGGCCGGGGACGACGGTGTGGCTAACGCTGCCGGGGCTCGCGGGGCTGGAGGCGGTGGTCGCTTGGCGGGACAAGTACCGCTACGGGTGTGCTTTCACGAAGCCGTTACATGCCGCCGTTTTCGACCATATCGTCGCGCTGGGTAATGCCTGACCTCGCCGTTGCGGTCTCGGAGTCGGCCTAATCGAACAGTGAGCTCACGCTCGCCTCATCCGCAATCCTTCTGATCGCCTCCGCCAGCAACGGCGCGATCGTCAGGTGGCGGATGCGCCTGGCAGGACCGACCAGTTCCTGATTTCCGATCGAATCGGTGATCACGAGTTCGGCCAGCGCGGACGCTTCCACCCGCGCCACCGCGCCGCCCGACAGCACGCCATGGGTGACATAAGCGACCACCTCTTCCGCCCCCGCCTCGCGCAGCGCGGCCGCCGCGTTGCACAGCGTTCCTGCCGAGTCGACGATGTCGTCGATCAGCACGCAGCAGCGCCCTTCCACGTCGCCGATGATATTCATCACTTCCGACTCGCCCGCGCGCTCCCGCCGCTTGTCGACGATCGCGAGCGGGGCGTTACTCAATCGCTTGGCGAGCACGCGTGCGCGCACCACGCCGCCGACATCGGGGGAAACCACCATCAGGTTGCGGCCCGCGAAACGTCGGCGGATATCGTCGCCGATTACCGGCGCGGCGTAGAGATTGTCGGTTGGGATATCGAAAAAGCCCTGGATCTGCCCGGCATGAAGATCGACCGACAACACCCGGTCCGCGCCCGCGACGGTGATGAGATTGGCGACCAGCTTCGCGGAGATGGGCGTGCGCGGACCGGGTTTCCGGTCTTGCCGCGCATAGCCGAAATAGGGGATCACGGCGGTGATCCGCTTGGCCGACGCGCGTTTCAGCGCGTCGATCATGATCAGCAGCTCCATCAAATTGTCGTTGGCGGGAAAGCCGGTCGACTGGAGCACGAACACGTCCTCCCCGCGGACATTCTCGCGCACCTCCACGAAGATCTCCTCGTCGGCGAAACGGCGCACCAGCGCGTCGGTGAGCGAAAGCCGGAGCTCCGCCGCGATCGCGCGCGCGAGCGGCAGGTTGGAGTTGCCGGTGATGAGCTTCATGGGTTCGCCTCTCCGCCCACGCGGGCGGCGCGGTCATAGCGGCGCGGGGCGAGAGCGCAAACGGGGTTGGAGCGGGCGGGGCGGGACGCTAGGCGGGCAGGAGGAGAAGCCGCCATGCGCCATCTGTCGATCGCTGAACTGAAAGCCAATGCGGAGGAGCTGGTCGCCGCTGCGGAGGCAGGGGAGGATATCGCGATCGTACGCGAAGGGCGCGATGTCATCAGGCTGACCTCCTTCGGCACCGACCGCCCCAAATTGGCCGACACGCGAACGCCCGAGCAACGCCGCCAGCAGCGCGAGGCGGTTGAGGCGTTGATGGAGCTCGGTCGGGAGATCAGGGCGCGCAACGGGCCGACCACCGCCGCCGAAATCAAGGCCTGGATTGAGGATGAGCGGGAGTGAATGTCGTCGTGGATGCGTCCGCGATGGGCGCGATGCTGCTGCCCGACGAAGATCAGATACTTGGCGAGTTTACCGGATCGGTTTGCCTAACCGCGGGACTGCATGTTCCTCCGGTGTGGCGCGCCGAAGTGGCGAATCTGCTTCTCAAGGCTTTTCGGCACGGCCGTATCGACGACTTGCAGCTCCGACTCGCGAGCGCGCGGGCCGATGTATTCGCCCGGCTGACTACCATCGGTTTTGCCACCGGCATCGACGAACTGATTGACTTCGCCATGTCGCACGCGCTCCGGGCGCACGACGCGACGTATCTGCATCTGGCGCAGACCCTGCGCGTGCCGCTCTTGACCAACGACACGCAAATGCTGCGCGCGGCGGCAGCTTCCGGCGTCGAGTTGCTCCGGCCATGACCGTCACCCGTTTCGCCCCCTCGCCCACCGGCCGGCTGCATGTCGGCAACCTGCGCGCGGCGCTCGGCAACTGGCTGTTCGCGCGCCAGCAGGATGGGCAGTTCCTGCTGCGGCTCGACGACACCGATGCGGAGCGGAGCGAGGAGCGCTACGCCGACGCGATCCGCGCCGACCTCGACTGGCTGGGGCTGACACGCGACGGCGAGGAGCGGCAGTCGGCGCGGGGGCCGCTGTACGAGGCGCGGTTTGACGAGCTGCGCGCTGCCGGGCGAGTCTACCCGGCCTATGAGACGCCGCAGGAGCTGGAACTCAAGCGCAAGGTATTGCTCGGGCGCGGGTTGCCGCCGGTGTATGACCGGGCGGCGCTGGCGCTCTCCGACGTCGAGCGCGCACGGTTGGAGGCCGACGGGGTACGCCCGCACTGGCGCTTCAGGCTCGACCGCGCCGCGCCGATCGTCTGGCATGACCTCATCCGCGGTCCGCAGCGGTTCGACCCGGCCACGATGAGCGACCCCGTGGTGCGCCGCGCGGACGGATCGTGGCTGTACCTGCTCCCAAGCGTCATCGACGATATCGACATGGGCGTGACCCACGTACTGCGCGGCGAGGACCATGTGTCGAACACCGCCGCGCAGGCGCAGATGTTCGCGGCGTTCGACGCTCCGCTGCCCGCCTTCGCGCATGAGGCGCTGTTGACCGGGGCGGAGGGCAAGCTGTCCAAGCGGCTCGGCGCGCTCGGCGTCGATCATTTCCGCGAGATGGGGGTCGAGCCCGGCGCGCTCCGTTCGCTGCTGGCGCGGATCGGGACCAGCCTGCCGGTGGAGCCGTTCGCGGGCGTGGACGCGCTGATCGCCACCTTCGCGTTCGACACTTTCGGTCGCGCGCCCGCGCGCTTCGACGAGGCGGAGCTCGCGCACGTCAACGCGCGCGTCGTGCATCAGCTACCGTTTGTCGAGGTCGCGGGGCGGCTGCCCGAGGGGATGGACGAGGCGGCGTGGCTGGCGGTGCGGCCCAACCTCTCCACCGTCGCCGAGGGGGCGGACTGGTGGCGGGTGGTGACCGGCCCGGTCGCGCCGCCAGAAGAAGATCGCGACTATCTCGCCCAGGCCGCCGTCGTCGCCGCCGCGATCGACTGGCGCGCTGACCCGTGGCACGCGCTGACCGATCGGCTGAAGCGCGAGACGGGGCGCAAGGGGCGGGCGCTGTTCCTGCCGCTGCGCCGCGCGCTGACCGGGCTCGACCACGGTCCCGACATGACCGCGCTGCTGCCGCTGATCGGGCGCGCGCGCGCTATCGAACGGCTGAGCGCCTGACACACGCGGATCGTTGCGGGGGCGCTCGCAATGTTGTAACATGATGTCGTGTCGCCCGTCAGAGGCGGCCGTCTTAGGAGAGCATCATGTCACAGGACCGGTACCACCGTCCCGAGGGCCTCAATACGGGCAGTCTCGGGGTCAGCTTGCTTATCACCGGCGCGATGATCGCGGGGCTGATCTTCGCCGCGCCGCACGTCACGGGGCCCGCGCCGGAAACGCATCTCGTCGTCCGCAACATCGACATACCCGCGCCGCCGCCGCCCGATCCCCAGCCGCTGCCCAGAACCGCGCAGCCCCACCCGCGACCCGTCGCGCCCCAGCCGCAGGTGCCCACGCCCCTGCCCCAGCCGACGATCTCCTTCACCCCGACCCCGCTCGGCCCCATCTCGCCGCCCACCCCCGGCCCGATCGCGAGCGCGTCGCCCACCGCCGCGCCGACCGTTCCGCCGCTGCCCGTGCTCGTCGACGCCGCGGTGGACCCGCGCTACGCCGCCGCGCTGCAGCCGCCCTACCCCGCCGAGGAGCGCCGCGCGGAGCATGAGGGGCGCGTGGTCGTGCGCGTGCTGATCGGGGTCGATGGGCGCGTGAAACAGGTCGAGCGGAAAAGCGCCGACTCGGACGCCTTTTACCGCGAGACCGAGCGGCAGGCGCTGACCAAATGGCGGTTCAAGCCCGCGACCCGCGACGGCATCCCCGTCGAGGCATGGCGAACGATGTCGATCCGTTTCGTCCTTCAAGAGGGCTGAGAACGCGCGCGCGGGGCTGGTCCCGCCCGCCCCGCGCGCCTATCTCCGCCCGTATGGATTACATACACGCGCAATGGCAGCTGCGGCGGTTCATGTCGCCGACCAGGGCGTATCACGACCTGCGCGCGTTCCTGTCGCGTCGCCAGCCGCACCAGATGGTGTTCGCGACACTGGCGGTGGCAGTGACCGTGTTCCTGATTTTCGAGGTCGCGCACGACTCGCATTACCAGCGCGAGTACAAGCCCGACATCATTTACTTCAAGCAATGGCGCGCCGACCGCAGCGAGGCGGAATTGCTCGCCCAGCAGAAGATCGACCAGGCAGCGACCGACAAGCGTCAGGCGGAGGTCGATCGGATCAATGCGGAACGGCGCGCGTCGTTCAAGAAGGTCGATGATGCGATGAAGCGGATGGGCCTCTGAGCGACGACGCGCGCCGGATGGGCGCGGCGCT
>CAXTTU010000246.1:0-5360 GCA_964247225.1 uncultured Sphingomonas sp.
CGGTGCAGGACCGCGGTGATCGTCTCGGGACCGACCACTCCGGCGACCGCGTGCAGCCAGCGTCGCGAGGCGAACGGATGGCGCGCGACCCAAGCCGCGCGGGCAGCCTCCATCGCGAAGACGACAAGCCCCAGCATCAGCAATACCAACATGACCTTCAGGGCGGAGACGCCATGTTCGCCGATGCCCTGGATGACTATCGACAAGGTCGGGCTAAACATCACCAGCGAGGTTAACGGTGCCATGCTCCCGAACACGCTCACGTCGTAGCGGGCCAGCAGGCGACCGACGAGCGACGATCGGGGTGATCCGGCAAGCTCTGCGACGAGATCGCGATCGAGCTCCCAGGCGCGGCGCCGGGTCCGGGACGAATCGAGGGATGCAAGGCTCATGGGGCACCTCCGGGATACCGACGCCATATCCCAATCTGGTATATAGCGCAATCCGTTATACTCGCGTTCGCATGTCCGGTTCCCCGCCCCCGACACGCGACGAGGTGTACGCCCGGCTGATCCGGATGCTGGTCGAAGCGCGGCTGGAAGCGGGTCTGCGGCAAGCGGATCTTGCCCGACAGCTCGGCCAGCGCCAGAATTATGTGTCGCGCTACGAGACATTGGACCGGCGCATCGACATGGGGCAGTTTGTCGAGGCCGCGCTAGCGATCGGCGTAGATCCGGTCGCCATGTTCGCACGGGCGCTGGCCGAGGCAAGCAGCCTGTGATGGCGACGGCTAGATACCCCTGCCCTTCTCCTCTTGAGCTAAAAAAAAAATCTGACCCGGTTAGAGGGTTTAATAAGGGTTAAAAGGTTAAGTGGCCCGCAACGCCCTGCTAACCCGCTGCAGTCCACGATTCGCGAGCCGGTGCGCGTTCCCGAAATATCGACGCTGCGTTCCTGATGTGTCGATGCCAGCGTTCCCGTTATATCGTTTGACTGTTCCCGAAATGCCGATGCCCGTTCCTGATGTGTCGATGCTTGTCCGGCCAGCCCTGTTCGAGCGTTGCAATTGAATCAGTTTGCGGCTTCGAATGCCTGACGATGTTCAACATATCATCAGCTCGCGCGAGAGGCGGCTGAAGCCTGGGCGACTAGCGATACTTCGGGAACGCGAGGGCCTTCTCAGCGGACAAGCGTGTGCCGGTTTTTGGCGTCAAAGCGGCGCACGAAACCGATGAAGGCGTTCTGGTAGCTGACCGGCGTCCGTGCCGGATCAGCCTCAATCCAAGCGCGGAAATCGGCGTGCAGCGTTTGGTAGTCCCAGCCGGGACACTCCGCGCGTAAGGTCGCCAGCGTCGCCCCAGTGATCTCGCCGAAAGAGGCGCGGGTCGCGAGCCCGGTCACGCTGCGGCGGATCAGCGCTGCCGCATCGGCGCTGGGCGATGCAGAGGCCGGCGTGGGGGCGGGCGTGGACGCTGGCTCGGCCGCGGGCGTCGGCTTGGGCGTGCGGCCCGCCATCAATGTTACCTTGGCCTCGTCGGGTGCGCGTCGGCGCATCCGCAAGCTGGGTTCGCGACCGCCCGGCGTCTCGATCGACAGCGCGTAGCCGGGCAGTTCATCGCGCTCGGCAATCTTGGCGATCTCGAATTTGAAGCGGCGATATTGCCCTTCCGCCCCGGACTTCTCGAACAGGGTTGGTAGCGAGATGGCGAAGCCTTCTTCCCCCGCGCCACCGGCGTGCTTGCGCGCTACCTTGTAAAGCCAGCGCTCGCGGCCGCCGGTGATGTCGAAATAGGCGCGGTCGATCGACAGGACGCCACCCGTCATCATCACGCCCTCCCAGAACCAGCTGGAGAGCTCGATCGTCATGCCGCGCGAGCGCTCGGTTTTTTCATCGACCAGCTGCGTCCAGCCATCGAGCCAGCTGAACGTCGCCTCGCGCCGGTTCTCGGCTCGGATGTTCGTCTTCACCGTGGTCGACACAAGTCGGTCGAGCGACTGGCCGAGCAGCTCGTACGCGCGTCCCGTCGCCTGCCGCCCGATCGCGCGCAGCAGGTCGTAGGGCATTAGGTGGAGCTTGCGCGGCACGTCATTGATCCCACGCCGCGCCATGTCGGCGAGCATAGACGCGCAGTAGATCAGGATGTCCGCGTCCCAGATCGTCGCCATGCCGTAGTCGGGACTGGCAGAGACGTGGACCCACAGCTTGCCGTCGGGCGAGCGATAGTCGATCGGCTTGACCCGCTTTGACTTGGCGAGGCTGAAGAACGGTCGTTCCATCATCTCGCGCTGGTCGCGCAGCGGCAGGTCGGCAAGGTAGGGGAGGAACAGCTCAAATTGGTCCGGTACGGCCTCCCGGCGCGCGCGGGTCATCGCGTGTTTCCCCGGGGAAACGTCGTTCTGCGGCTAGCGCGACCGCTGCCATAATCAGGCATGTTTCCCCAGGGAAACTTCACCGTTGGAGCCCCCGCCCGGTCGCGTCGAGATGCGACAGCGCGTCGCGTAGCGCCACCACTAGCTCGTCCGTGTTCGCGCCCGAGCCGGCATGCAGGCGGATGGTCACGCCCTGCCGGTTGGCGGACTGGACTGTCAGCGCGGGGCGGCCAAGCTTGGTGGTGTAAGCGTAATGCTGTGCCTTCTCCCTGCCCGACAAAAAGCGTGGCGCGTCGAGCAACCGGCGCAGCACGTCGGCGGCGGGATAGGGGAGGGCGCCCGCCTCGCGCCGTTCGGCTTGCTCTCTGGCGACCTGCTTCGCCATTGACGTTATTACGCGCGCGCCTCCCTCATCATCGAGCGCCTGGGCGAGCGCATAAGCGGGTTTCAGCTGCACGTCCGCGGGCGAGGCAAAAGCGGCGACCACCGCGTCAGGAATAGTCGCGACCTTGAGCATCTTGGACAGCCAGCCTTTGGAGAGTTTTAGCCGCTCAGCCATCCGCGTCTGGTGGTCGCCATAGTGGGTCTTAAGCGCGGCCGCGTAGTTGCGCGCGCGCTCCAGATCCGAGACGTCCGCACGGGCGCGGTTCTCCAAATCCGCGAGCCGGAACGCCGCCTCGTCATCCAGTTGCGCAACCTGCGCCACGAATTGCATGTCGGGATAGCTGTGCGCGCGCAGCCAGCTGACCGACCAGTGGCGGCGCGTGCCCGCAATCACCTCGTAATCGTGCGCGCCGTCAGCCTCGACCCGGCGCACGACCGCAGGGACTTTCTGCCCGCCCTCGGCGATCATCGAATCAATCAGCTCGCGGCAGTTCTCCTCCGACAGGTGCGCGTAGGTGCGCGCGTTGCCAGGCCAAATGCGCACGCGCGCGGGGTCGAGCAGCAGCTGCGTGACCTGCCGCACCTCGCCTGACGCCACCCGCGCCAGCGCCGTCTCGCGCCCGAGCAGCGTTGCCGCGCGCGGCCGCTCGGTCGCGGGCGGGGCAGGGGAGGGGGCCTCGTCCGCACCGTCCTCGGCGAGCAGCGCCGCCAGGTAATCCGATTGCTTACGCGCCATGCAGGGCCTCCGGCGCAGAACATAAGAAGAACATGGGCGTGTAAGAGAGCTCAGGCGGCTGCATCGACCAGCGCCTCCTCGCTCAGCGGCTCGACTCGGCCCCAGCTCTGCCGAACCAATTGCTCGACCTGCCGCATCGCTTCGTCCAGATTAGCCCGGCACCGCTTGTGCGTCTTGGGCGTGCCGATCGGCTTCTCCAGCTCGTACACCGTCATCATCCGCATCGCCGCGTGACTGATCTCGGCCGATTCGAGGATCGGCACCGGCAGCAGCGCCGGCCCGAAACTCATCTCCATGATCGAGCGCACCATTGCATGGCTGGGGTCGTTGCCGTCGAACTTGGAGCAGAGCAGGCGCACGAACTGGTAATCGACTTCGATCTCCGCCTCGGTCAGTTGGTGGAGTACCTGATCCATCATCGACAGAAACTGCACGGTCGAGCAGAAGTCCGGGGTCGTCGCCGCGAGCGGCACCAAGAGCGCGTTGGCCGCCTGCATCACCGCCAGGCTGATCGTCCCCAGCGCCGGGGGCGGGTCGAGCAGCACGACGTCGTAGCCGCGCGCGAGGTCGGCAAGCCCGCGCTTCAGCTTGCGAAACCGCGCCGCCAGCACCGACCCCCCGTCGCTGCCAGCCGCGGCCAGCTCGTACTCTACGTCGAACAGTTCCAGGTTGGACGGGATCAGGTCAACGTTGGGCCACGGCGTGCGCTTCACCGCATAGGCCAAGTCCGCCTGGGTCGGATCGATCGATAGGTAGGGATAGAGCGTCTCCGCCCGCGTGATGTTGAAATGCGGGTTGAAGCCGAACAGCGTGGTCGTGGTCGCCTGGCTGTCACAGTCGACGACCAGCACGCGGTAGCCCTGCACCGCGAAATAATGGGCGAGGTGGGTAGCGACGGTGGACTTGCCCACGCCGCCCTTGAAGTTCTGCACCGCAATGATCGCCGGCACGTCGAGCGGCGCGCGGGCAGGGGAAGCGCCCAGCACCTCGCGCATCCGCAGCATCTCGTCCACGGTATAGCCCAGCCGCCGCCCGGTCTGTGACGCAGGCGCCGCGGGAAGCCGCCCATCATCCTCCGCCATGCGGATGCGGTTGGTCGAGCAACCGAGCAGCTGCGCAGCCTCGGCGATGCCGAAGCGGATACTCAGGCCCTTGCGGCTCTCGGGCAGGAACGCTTTACGGCGTAACCGCTCGATCATTCGCTCGCCAGCGTCGGCGAGGTCGCCGATTTGATAGACGACTGAATTCACCCTGCTTAGCTCGCCACGCCCTTGAACATCATCAGCGCATTTCCTGCGTCAAATCATTCAAGATGGCAACAGCGTACCGCCATCTAGAATGGGCAAGTTCTGCCAAGCAGGCAAAGCAGGGGCGGGTGAGCGAGTGACGGGCAGGGAGTCTGGTGCGCGAGACGGCGATCAACGGGCGGGCGAATACGCTGGTAGCGTACAACCTAGGTGATTTGAGCGACGCCGCTCCGCGGTTCGGGGTCTGTCTGGCCTGGCCGGTCGATCTGTTGGGAGGGTTACTACGATGAGTAAGGCGACCTACCCCGCTCTACCTGCCTGCTTCGATCAAGATGGCAGCCGCCCGGCTGGCTAGGGAGAATGGAGTGAGCCCCAATCCGTCGATCGCGTCCGCGGTGACCCAGAGGGTTGGCGTGGTGGGAACGGCTGCGGATCTATCCAAGCGACGCGCGAGCGGTCGCACCGGTGACGGCCTGGGCGGCATCTTGGGTTAGGTGCCCGACCGGGCTCCCGAGCCTGCCGACGAGTTACTAGCCGGATGGGACCCGAACACACTTCGGTGAGGGGAGGGGTGAGCCTTGCCCCATTTCCCCTTTCGTTCTGGCTTCAGCTGACTCATAGAATCGCTATGCCGATCGCGCCCGAACATCGCTGGCTGTATCCGATCGACTGGCCCGAGCTGT
>CAXTTU010000247.1:0-5347 GCA_964247225.1 uncultured Sphingomonas sp.
TGAACAGGATGTTGTCGCGCGGATAGCCGCGGCGGAACTTGGCGGCGATCTCCGCCTCCAGATCGTCGCCGACGTCCTTCGCCTCCCAATAACCGAACGGCACCCGCAGCGAATGGAGCAGCGCGCCGTCGATGCTGATGAGGTTGCCCGCCGCGGTGCGTAGCTGATGCTCCTCCACGAAGACGAGATCGTGCACCGCCTTGCCCCACGCGCGCAGCAACCGTGCGAAGGCGGGGCGCAGGTTGGTCTCGCGCGTCGAGCCGGTGACAGCGCGCAGCCGGTCGAGCTCGGCGCGGTATTCGTTGATCAGCTGACGGCTCAAGCGATCCCCCCTCGACGCTTCGCCCCGGTGTAGCGCCGTGTGGCCGGAATGTTAACAGCACGAAACGATCCGTTTCCAGCGTTTCCGTTTGCGCGCGGGCGCGCCGCCCCCATCTTCTGTCCATGATCGACAAGCGCCCCTTCGACACGCTCGGCCATGCCGACCATGGCTGGCTCGACGCGCGGCATCATTTCTCGTTCGCGGGCTACCATGACCCGAAGCGGCCCGGCTGGGGCGCGATCCGGGTGTGGAATGACGACCGGATTGCAGGGCACAGCGGCTTTCCCGCGCACCCGCATCGCGACATGGAGATCATCGCCTATGTCCGCTCGGGCGCGATCACGCATGGCGACTCGCTGGGCAATCAGGGCCGCACGGGCGCGGGCGACGTGCAGGTGATGAGCGCGGGCACCGGCGTCCGCCATGCCGAGTATAATCTGGAGGACGAGCCGACGACGCTGTTCCAGATCTGGATCGAGCCGCGGGAGCGGGGCGGCGAGCCCAGCTGGGGCGCGAAGCCGTTTCCCAAGGACGATCGCTCGGGCCGGTTCGTGACGCTGGCCAGCGGCTTCGCGGAGGACGCGGACGCGCTGCCGATCCGCGCCGACGCGCGCGTGCTCGGCGCGACCGCGCGGGCGGGGGAAGTGCTGACGCATCATGTCGGCGCGGGCCGCCATGCGTATCTCGTCTCCGCCACGGGTGCGGTGGAGGTGAACGGCGTACGCCTCGACGCGCGCGACGGCGCGGCGCTGGCGGGCGACGAAGTCTTCACGATCCGGGCGCTGGAAGACAGCGAGATCGTTCTGGTTGACGCAGAATAAGGAGAAGTCACGATGACCAAATTGCTGGTGCTATATTATTCGTCCTACGGCCATGTCGAGCAGATGGCGGACGCGATTGCGGCGGGCGCGCGCGAGGGCGGGGCTGAGGTCGACATTCGTCGCGTTGCCGAGACTGCGCCCGCTGAAGTGGTGCAGTCCGCGCACTTCAAGACCGACACCGCGCACACCGTCATCGAGGGGCCGGACAAGCTCCGCGAATATGACGCGATCGTGGTCGGCTCGCCCACCCGCTATGGCCGGGTCGCGAGCCAGATGGCGGCGTTCTGGGACACCACGGGCGGGTTGTGGGCGAGCGATGCGCTGGTCGGCAAGGTCGGCGCGGCGTTCACCTCCACGGGCAGCCAGCATGGCGGGCAGGAGTCCACCTGCCTCGCGATCCTGACCAACCTCCTCCACATGGGCATGACCGTCACCGGGCTCGACTACGGCTACAAGGGCCAGCTCACCGTCGACCAGGTGCATGGCGGCACCCCTTATGGCGCGAGCACGATCGCGGGCCATGGCGACCGCCAGCCGAGCGAGATCGAGCTGGAAGGCGCGCGCTATCTCGGGCGCAAGGTCGCGGGCGTGGCGGTGAAGCTCGCCGCCTGACCGGGCAGCGCTGGTGCCCGGCATTTCGCCCGGGCACCAGCGCGGGTCAGTTGCGGAAGCTCGCGTCGACCCGGTCGAGCTTGCGGAGCAAAGCGGGCCATGCGAGGCGCTTGGCAAGCATTGACGCGCCCCTGGGGTTGCTCTGGCCCGCGACCTTCTGCTCGACGCCCTGGGGCGGATTGTTCAGGTTCTCGCGCCCGGCGGCGAGCATGTGCACCTGCGCCTCGCACGCGCGTTCGAGAAAGTAGAGCCTGAGGAAACAGCTCGCGACGCTGTCGCCGACCGCGAGCGTGCCGTGGTTGCGCAGGATCATCGCGTTCTTCGCACCCAGGTCCGCGACCAGCCGCTCGCGCTCGTCGAGGTCGGTCGCGATGCCCTCATAGTCGTGATAGGCGACGTCGTGCGCCGCGATCATCGCGGTCTGCGTGTGCGGCAGCAGGCCCCATTCCATCGCGCTCACCGCCTGGCCATAGGGCGTGTGGAGGTGCATCACCGCCGCCGCATCCTCACGCGCCATATGGATAGCGGAATGGATGGTGAAGCCCGCCGGGTTGACCGGGTGCTCGCTCGCCCCGACCGGATTGCCCTCCACGTCGATCTTGACGAGGCTGGAAGCGGTGATCTCCTCGAACATCATGTCGTACGGGTTGATGAGGAAATGGTGCTCGGGCCCCGGCACCCGCGCGGACAGATGCGTGAAGATGAGGTCGTCCCACCCGTACAGCGCGACGAGACGGTACGCGGCGGCGAGGTCCACGCGCGCCTCCCACTCGCCGGGCGCATGACGGGGGGCGGGTTCGAGCTGGGCGAGGGTGGCCATGGCGCTTTCCTTGTTCAAGGCTGCGCCTTATCGTCCCCGTGCGTTGTCGCCGCAAGCGTCCGTGGAGAAGTCGATGGATCGGACGGCTAGTCTGTCACCGAAGGAGAAAGTGGGCGAGGCAATGCGTCGCTCGCTGCCCTATCTGCCCGGCGAAGCCCGCCACACGGTTGAGGCCATGCTGGAGCCGCGATCGCTGGCGATCATCGCGGCATCGGTCGTCGCTTGGGCGGGCTCGCACCTGATCGGGGTGGGTGAGTTCGTCGATGTTATTTTGCTGGTCGTCGGTGCTGTCACGCTGGGCTTTTCGGTGTTCGAGGGAGCGCGTGAAATGCTAGCCTTTGCCAATGGCGCGTTACGGGCCCATTCCGAAGCGGACCTGGACCGGGCCGGTCGTCATTTTGCGCATGCGGTCACCATTTTGGGTATCGCTGTGGTCCAGGCGGTTTTGCTACGCGGCGGGGCGCGAGCGGTGCGCGCTCGGGGGCGCTTGCCGCGCTTCCGCCCGATGCGCTCCGTCAGCGATCCGCCTCCGGCAGGCAACCAGTTGCGTGTGACCCGCCCGGCCACGCTCAAGAGCCTCGGCGTAACCGACGATTATGGAGCAATTCAGGTTTCTCGCGCTCAGTCCTTGAGCGAGCAACGAGTCACGCTGCTCCACGAGCTTGTGCATCGGTACTTCTCACCGCGTACGGGACCGTTCCGACGCTTTCGAGCTTCTCTTAGCATCACGGGTTACACCCGCTCCGCCTTGCTACGTTATACGGAAGAAGCACTGGCCGAGGGCTACGCTCAGCTGCGAGCGAACGGCCTGGCCGAGGCAGTGACGCAGTGGAGATTTCCGCTTGATAATGGCTATGTTACTGTGAGCCAGGTCGCGACAGAGGGACAGGCGCTCGGGATGATCGCACTCGGCGGCGTCCTCCTGCATGTCTCGGTGTCGCTCGGACCGCTGCCGAGGCAATGATGATCAGTGCTGAAGAAGCCGTCGAACTCGCAAAAGCGCGTGCTGGAGAGAGAAACTGGTTTTTCAGCGACCCGGTAGAATGCGAGTTTGTTCGGGGCTGGTTTGGTGGGCGTGATCGCTATGAGATCGAGACAAACGCTGGTCGGCGCGGCACCAAAGCACGGTTCGTCATCGACGCGGAAACGGGCGCAGTCATCGACGAAGGCTATATCCCGCGCTGACCCGCGTCGTCTACAATCAGTCCGAAAGGTTCTGTTGCCCCCGACGGCGACCGCCGCAATTTAACTCTGTTGCCCGGTTCGGTCCAACCGCGCCAATGCCGAGGGACCGATGATCAGTGCTGACGATGCCCTGGCGTTGGCGCGAGAGCGCGCCCGAAACAATGGCTGGTTCTTTACCGATCCGGTGAGATGTGAGTTCAGGCGTGGATGGTTTGGGAGCAGGTCTCGATACGAGATCGAGACCAACGCTGGCCGCCTTGGAACCAAGGCGCGGTTCGTGATCGACGGAGAAACGGGCGTGATCATCGACGAAGGCTACATTTCGCGCTGACCCGCACTGCTGGCGGAAATAGGTGGGGAGCTTCTGTTGCTCGGTGCCCCCCGTACCGCCGTAACGCTTCTGTTGCCCGGTGCGCCCGACCGCGCTTTTGTTCGTATAACCTAGACCCGTGAGGGCTTCAGTTACGCGGCAATCGCGAGTGCTTCGTTATCGTTGGCACTTGTGTATGGGCCGTCGCGGTGGTCCCATTCCGAGCGAAAGACTACGCCGTTCAACACACGTCGATCCTGGTTCGACCCCGTCAGCTAAGCCGCTCGGCGGCACGCTTGACGCGTGTCGTCTAGCGGCGCAGTTGGTGGAGTCGCCGGGTACTGCCCCCGGGTCCGCTGCGCCTATTATACGCAATCCTTTATCGCCATAGCCGGGTTGCCCCGGCGACACGCGATATAGGCCGGGGCGAACGCCGATGCAATCGCTCGCCTTTCGCTCGCCATAAAACCGGCCCATATGGTTGCCATGTTGACCCAGCGTTCCCGATACGCGCTTCGCGCGATGCTGTTGCTCGCCGACGTGCCGCCCGCCGCCGCGCCCACGCCGATGACCCGCATCGCCGCCGGCGCGAACGTGCCGCGCAAGTTCCTCGAGCTGATCCTCGCCGACCTGCGCGAGGCGGGGCTGCTCCATAGCTTTCGCGGCAAGGCGGGCGGCTATCGCCTGTCGCGCCCGACGCACCTCATCTCGCTGGGCGAGATCATCCGCGTGATCGAAGGGCCGCTCGCGCTCGTCCCCTGCGTCAGCCGCACCGCGTACAAACGCTGCCTCGATTGCAAGAGCGAGGCCGATTGCGCGATCCGCCACGCGATGATGCGGGTGCGCGACGAGACCGCGCGCATCCTCGACGGCACCAGCCTCGCGGACGCGACCGCGGAGGATCTGGCGGCGGCGTAACTGCCCGCGCGGCTCGCGCCACCTTGACTTTTCACGGGACTTCGCGCACATCGTCTGTGTCGAGGCGTTCCAAACGCAGCGTGACGGGCCGTAGGGCCTCGGCTCCGCCCCGATCTGTCGGCTACCCTTTTCACGCGGGGCGTCATCTTCCCCGCTGCTCGTGCGCCTTGCGCCCGGGCCGCGCAGCTCGTGAGTCTTTCCATGTCTTTTTCCCATCTCGGCCTGTCCGAGCCGCTGGTCCGCGCGCTCGAAGCCAAGGGCTACACCACGCCCACCCCGATCCAGCGCGACGCGATCCCGCTGGTGCTGGAGGGCCGCGACCTGCTCGGCATCGCGCAGACCGGCACCGGCAAGACCGC
>CAXTTU010000248.1:0-5341 GCA_964247225.1 uncultured Sphingomonas sp.
CCGCCCCCGCGCCGCCGCGCCCGCGCACCCCCCCGTCCCAGCCCGACGCGACCGCGCCCGCATCGGTTCGCCACAACTCGCCGCCGCGCCCGGTCACCGCTTCCCAAGGCCGCGCGCGCGTTTGCGTCTGCAGCTTCTCGTTGCGGCCGAGGTTCGCCTCCAGCAGATAGCGCTTCCACAAGGATGGCAGCGCCACGCCGAACGTGATCCGTCGCGTGATCGAGGCGGGTGTGGCGACGATTACCGCGGGCGCGTCGACATGCGCGCCGTCCGCGAACACCACCCGCGCGCCGCCACCGGGCGCGTCGTTGATCGCCACAACGCGCTTGCCCGTCACGATGCGCCGGCTCATCCGCGCCGCCATCGCCTCGATCAGCGCCGACGAGCCGCCCGCGACGAGGTAACGCTCGTCCGATCGGCTCAGCACGTCGACCCGCGCGCCGTCGACGGAAGGGAGGTTGAACATCAGCTCGATCGCGGACGCCTGCCCCGGCTCGACGCCGTACTCGGTCCGCGCGGTGCATTCGAGCAGCCCGCGCACCCACGGCTCCGGCAGCTTGCTCCGGTGCCGGTCGAGGTAGCTGCTGAACGACATGCGGTCGAGCTCGGCGGCGACGCCGGCATAGTCGCGGTCGAGCCGGTCGGCGTCGTGCGTCATCTGCTGCGCGAGCGGGCGCAGCGCCTCCACCGCATCGGCTTCCGCCACCGCGTCCTTGCCGTCGAAGATCAGCGAACGGTGCCGCCCCGCCTTGCGGTCGATCAGCCCGACGCCGAAGGTGCGCGCGAGCTCGGCCATGTCGTGATGGTCGGTGTTGACGAGCTGCCCGCCCATGTCGACCAGCTCGCCATTGGGGAGCTTGGCGGTGAACATCCGCCCGCCCAGCCGGGGCCGCGCCTCGTACAGCCGCGCGTCGACGCCCGCATGGGTCAGCGTCCACAGGGCGGTGAGCCCGGCGATGCCGCCGCCGACGACCACAACCGGGCCGGGTTTGCCGGGGGGCGCGGGCGTGGGTTTCGCGGAGGGCGTTGCTTTGGGGGCGGGCTTGGCGGCGGCGTGGAGCTCGCGCGGCAACGCGGCGGCGGCGGCGAGCGCGAGGATGACCTGGCGGCGGGTGTGCCCCGCCTCGCCGGTGACTGGCGCGGGCTCGCCCGATGCGCTGAGGTTCGCGCGCCGCGCGCGCTCCAGCGCCTGCCAAACCCCGCTCGCCCGCATCGTGCCCCCGTTAACCACGCGGCCCCTAGCAGAGGCGCGGCGGGTTGCGCCAGCGGGACGCGGCGGGCATGGCCCGCGCCCATGAACGCCCCCGTCCCCAAGCCGTGGATCATGGCCATCGCGCCCTATCAGCCTGGGCGCGCGACCGGCGACGATGGCCGCCGCGTCGTCAAGCTGTCGTCAAACGAGAACCCGCTCGGCACCAGCGCGGCGGCGGTGGCGGCATTCGAGGGCGCGCGCGGGTCGCTGGAGCACTACCCGGATGCTGGCGCGACCGCGTTGCGCGAGGCGATCGCGGCGGCGCACGGCATCGACCCCGCCCGCGTCGTCCACGGCACCGGATCGGACGAGGTGCTCCACCTCATCGCGGGCGCGTATGCGGGGCCGGGGGACGAGATCATCTATGTCCGCTACGGCTTCTCCGTATACGAGATCGCCGCGCGGCGGGTCGGCGCGACGCCGGTGGTCGCGCCCGACCGCGACTATGCGACGGACGTGGACGCGATCCTCGCCTGCGTCACCGAGCGCACACGGGTGGTGTTCGTCGCCAACCCGAACAATCCCACCGGAACCTACACGCGGGCCGACGAGATCGCACGGCTCCACGCCGCCCTGCCGCCGACGGTGATGCTGGTGATCGACCAGGCCTATGCCGAGTATATCGACGCGGGCGACGACGACGGCGCGTTCGCGCTCGCGCACCACGCGCCCAACGTGTTCGTGACGCGCACCTTTTCCAAAATTCATGGGCTCGCGGCGGAGCGGATCGGCTGGGGCTATGGCTCGGCGGCGGCGATCGACGCGTGCCACCGCATCCGCGCGCCGTTCAACGTGACGAGCGCGGGGCAGGCGGCGGCGATTGCGGCGCTGGGCGACACCGGGTTCGTCGCCCGCTCGCGCGAGCATAACCGGGTGTGGCGCGCGTGGTTCGTCGGTGAGATCGAGGCGCTGGGCAATGCGGGGTTCCGCGCGGTACCGAGCGAGGCGAACTTCGTGCTGGTGCTGATCGAGCCGCGCGGGGAGCGGACGGCGGAGGCGGCGTACAAGCGGCTGATGGCGGCGGGCTATGCGGTGCGCTGGTTGCCGGGTCAGGGACTGCCCGACGCGCTGCGCATCACGATCGGGCGCGAGGCGGACATGCGCGCGGTGGTGGCGGAGCTGCGCGCCTTGGCGGGCGCGGGCTGATGCTGCCCTTCGCTCGGGTGTCGATCATCGGCCTGGGTCTGATCGGCTCGTCGATCGCGCGCGGGGTGCGTGAGCGGATGCCGACGGTGCGGCTCACCGGGCATGACGCGGACCCGGCGGTGCGCGCCACGGCGGAGCGGATCGGGCTGGTCGACGACGTCGCCGACAGCGCGGGGGCGGCGGTGACCGATGCGGAGCTGGTCATTCTCTGCGTCCCGGTCGGCGCGGTGGGCGCGGTCGCGGCGGAGCTGCGCGACGACCTCCCCACGGAAGCGATCGTCAGCGATGTGGGGAGCTGCAAGGCGGAGCCCGCGCGGGCGATGCGCGAGGCGCTGCCCGACGCGACGGTCGTCCCCGCGCACCCGGTCGCGGGCACCGAGCGGAGCGGGCCGGAAGCCGGGTTCGCGTCGTTATTCCACGGTCGCTGGTGTATCCTCACTCCCGCCCCGGACGCGCCCGAGGGAGCGGTGGAGCGCGTCGCCGAGTTCTGGCGCAGGCTGGGCGCGGAGGTCCAGCTGATGACCCCCGAGCATCATGACCGCGTGCTCGCGGTGACGAGCCACCTCCCCCACCTCATCGCCTACACCATCGTCGGCACCGCCAGCGATCTGGCGGAAGTGACGCGCTCCGAGGTGCTACAATATTCGGCGGGCGGCTTCCGCGACTTCACCCGCATCGCAGCATCCGACCCGACGATGTGGCGCGACGTGTTTCTCCACAACCGCGAGGCGGTGCTCGACATGCTGCAACGCTTCTCGGAGGACCTGTCGCAGCTCCAGCGCGCGATCAGGTGGGGCGACGGCGACGCGCTGTTCGACCGCTTCGCCAAGACCCGCGCGATTAGGCGGGGGATCGTGGAGCAGGGACAGGACGACGCGCGGGAGGATTTCGGGCGGGCGCACAGTTAAGAAGAAAAGAGAGCCTCACGCAAAGACGCTAAGAACGCCAAGACGTGATTGCCTGCCGCGCAGCGGCTATCAATCAAACGGGGGTGAGATGAAGGCGCGCTACCGCGCGCGAGCCCTCTTAGCGTTCTTTGCGTCTTCGCGTGAGGCCCTCTTCTTACTGCTTCTCCGCCTCCAACGCATTGATCGCCGCGTGGACCCGCGCCTCCACCTCCTCGCGCTTCAGCCCCGGGGGGATCACCTCCCCGAAGCGCATGGTGATCACCCCGGCCCGCTTCGGTCCCTTGCGCGGCATCAGTCGCCCGCTGTCCACTGCCACCGGCACCGTCGGCAGCCCCAGTATCCGGTATAGCCCCGCGAACCCCGATCTGAGCGGCGGCTGCTCCCCCGGCGCGACGCGGGTGCCCTCGGGGAAGATCAGCACCGATCGCCCCGCCGCCGCCGCCGCCTTGGCATCCCGCATCATAGCCCTCAGCGCCTTGGCCGACGCCTCGCGGTCTACCACGATCGCGCCGTAGCGCCGCGTCGCCCAGCCCCAGACGGGTATCCGCGCCAGCTCCTCCTTGAGCACCACCGCCGGCCCGCCCAGCATCGCCTGCAACGCCAGTGTTTCCCACATCGCCTGATGCTTGCTCGCATAGAGCGCAGGCCCGCTCGGCCGCTCGCCCTCCACGCGCACCTCGACCCCGAGCAGCCGCCGCGCGCACCAGCCGCCGAAGCGGGACCAGGCGGTCGCGTGCCGCACCATCGCGCGCTGGCCGAACAGCGCCGACACGGGCGCGGACAGCACGATCGGCACCGACCCGCCATAGAACACCGCCTGATACGCCAGGGTCCGCAACCGACTCACCGCCCCACCCCCGTCCACAACGCCACCCGCCGCAGCAGCAGCTTGGTATACTCGTTGACCAGCAAACTCAGCCGCGGCTCGCTCGGCACCCCGTCGGCGAGGATCACGACATCGTCCGACAGCGCCGCGTCGAGCTCCATCCGCGCGCGCGCCATGTGCCAGTCGGAGGTGACGAGCCGGATCGTATGGTAATGATGCGCGCGGACCCAGCGCGCGGTCTCCTCCGCATTGCCGCGCGTGTCCGCCGCCTGCGTGCCCAGATCGACGCAGCAGCTAAACAGCCGCGCCGGCACATGATATTGCTCGGCGAGGTCGTCCGCGTCGACCTCCAGCGCCACGCCCGAGATCAGCAGCCGGTGCGCCTGATGGCGGCGGATGAGGTCCAGCCCCCGGTCGATCCGCCCCGCCGCGCCGGTCGGTACCACGATCGCATCGGTCGTCGCGCCCTCCAGCGGCCTCGGCAGCGTCAGCATGAACACCGCGAAGCCGACCAGCCACAGCAACGCCGCCAGCCCGAGCAGCCGCCTGATCATAGCGTCCGCCTCAATGCAGCCGTCACCGCCACCCGCGCGGCAAGCGTGGCGAGCAGGACGAACAGCACCGGCACCGCCGCGAGCAGCACCCAGTCGGCAAGCTCCAGCGTCACCCCGCCGAGCAGGTCGGAGCCGAGCGCGGTCAACTGGCGCGCCACCAGCCACAGCACCGCCGCTGCAGCGACCCCGCCGACAACGCCGCCCACCGCCGCGTCGAGCGCCAGCCGCCGCTGGAACAACCGCGCGACCTGCCGGTCGGTGGAGCCGAGCATGTGCATCACCTCGATCGTCGCGCGGTGCGTCTCCAGCCCCGCGCGCGCGGCGAGCACCACCACCCCCGCGCTCGCCGCCGCCATCATCAGCACCAGCGCGAAGGCGATGGCGACCGCCGTCGACATCAGCCGCGCGACCGGCGTCATCCAGCTCTCATGGCGGTCGACCTGCGCGTTCGGCACCGCGCGGCGGACGGCAGCGGCGACGCGCGCGGCGGCGGCGGGCGCGTCGTCGCGCAAGTCGACGTCGATCAGCGTCGGCACGGGCAGGTCCGCGTCCGCCGCGTCGCTTCCCAGCCACGGGCGGAGCAGGCGTTGCAGCTCGGCGGCGTCCACGACGCGCGAGCGGGCCACGTCGGGGGCGGTGGTAAGCGCCGCCAGCG
>CAXTTU010000249.1:0-5323 GCA_964247225.1 uncultured Sphingomonas sp.
GCCCGCGATCGCCTGCGCGGTCGCGAGGTCCGCGCCGAGCAGCGCCGCCATCGCCCCCTCGCCCACCGCGACCGCCGCCTGCATCGCCTCCCCGCGCGTCCGGAGCAGCCGCGCGGCCGTGGCCAGATCGAACGCCCCCGCCGCGCACAAAGCGCTGTATTCGCCCAGGCTGTGCCCCGCGACATAGGCCGCCTTGTCCGCCAGCCTGACCCCGCCCTCGCGCTCCAGCATCGCAAGCGTGGCAAGCGCGTTGGTCATGATCGCGGGCTGCGCGTTGCGGGTCAGCGTAAGCTCGTCGGCGGGGCCGTCCGTCATCATTCGGAAGAGATGCTGCCCCAGCGCCTCGTCCACTTCCCCGAACACCGCGCGCGCGGCCGGGCTCGCCTCGGCCAGCGCGCGGCCCATGCCGACCGCCTGGCTCCCCTGCCCGGGAAAGATGAACGCGCGCATCGGCCTCTCCTGTTGTTCGCCGGTCTCGTTAGGGGAAAGCGGCGCGCGCGGGCAAGCGCTTGCCCGACCGCGGCGGTTCGGCTAAGGCGCGCGCATCGGGTCGAGGGCGCTTGCCTTCTCGCCCGTTCGCACGACAGCCGGAGGGGCGTTCCGCACGGGGCGGCGTCAACGATCGGCCAACATGAAAGACCATTCATGGCTCTGTACGAGCATGTGTTCCTTGCGCGTCAGGATCTGGCGCAGGCGCAAGTGGACGCTTTGGCGGAAACCGCCACCAAGATCATCCAGGATAATCAGGGCCGGGTCGTCAAGACCGAGAACTGGGGCCTGCGCTCGCTCGCCTACCGGATCGCCAAGAACCGAAAGGCGCATTACGTCATGCTCGAGATCGACGCGCCCGCGGGCGTGGTCGCCGAGCTCGAGCGGCAGACGCAGATCAACGAGGACATCATCCGCTTCATGACCGTCCGCGTCGACGCGCTGGAGCAGGGTCCTTCGGCGATGATGCGCAAGCAGGAGCGCGACCGCGAGCGCCGCGGCGAGCGTGAAGGCCGCGATGGAGGTCGTGATGGCGGGCCGCGCGGCGACCGCCCGGACCGGGGTGATCGTCCGCGTCGCGACCGTGAAGAGGAGATCGCCTGATGGGCCGCCCGTTTTTCCGCCGCCGCAAGTCGTGCCCGTTCAGCGCCAAGGACGCGCCGCGGATCGACTACAAGGACGTACGCCTGCTCCAGGGCTTCGTGTCCGAGCGCGGCAAGATCGTGCCTTCGCGCATCACCAGCGTGTCGGCCAAAAAGCAGCGCGAGCTCGCCCAGGCGATCAAGCGCGCGCGTCATCTGGGCCTCTTGCCCTACGTCGTTAAGTAAGGAGCCGGGCAGATGGACGTTATTTTGCTGGAGCGTGTCGAGAAGCTCGGCGCGATCGGGGACGTGGTCAAGGTAAAGGACGGGTTCGCCCGCAACTTCCTGCTGCCGCGCAAGAAGGCGCTGCGCGCCAACGAGGCGAACCGCAAGGTGTTCGAGGCCAACCGCGCCCGCATCGAATCGGACAACGCGGCGCGCCGCGGCGACGCGGAGAAGGAAGCCAAGACGCTCGAGGGCGTGACGGTGACGCTGATCCGTCAGTCGTCCAACACCGGCCAGCTCTACGGTTCGGTCGCGGTGCGCGATCTGGTCGAGGCGCTGGAGGCGGACGGGCACAAGGTGCCCAAGGCGGCGATCGTGCTCGACCGTCCGATCAAGGCGATCGGCGTGTATCAGGTCAAGGCGTCGCTCCACCCGGAGGTGTCGGTGACGATCAAGGTCAACGTCGCCCGCTCGCCGGAAGAGGCGGAGATGCAGTCGCAGGGCGTCGACGTGATGACCCAGATGTTCGAACGCGACAATGCGGGCTTCGTCGAGGCCTATGACCCCAACGCCGAGCCGGGTGCGACCGCGGAGGCTGGCGCGGTCTGACGCTGCGATCGTGGTGTGAAAAGGGCCGTCCGGGTGACCGGGCGGCCCTCTAGTCGTGGGCGGCGCTGGCTTTCCTCCGTCACCCCGGCCTTGAGCCGGGGTCCCGCTTATTCCGACGGCAGCAAAGGCAGCGGGACCCCGGGTCAAGCCCGGGGTGACGATGGTTGATTAGTTCAGCGCCGCCCAAACAGCCGCTCGATGTCGCCATGCGCGAGCTTCACCCAGGTCGGGCGGCCGTGATTGCACTGGCCCGAATGCGGCGTCCGCTCCATGTCGCGGAGCAGCGCGTTCATCTCCGCGACGGACAGCACCCGGCCTGCACGGACCGAACCGTGGCAGGCGATCGTTCCCGCGATCCGGTCGAGCCGCTCGCGCAAGCTCAGCGCTTCGTCGAACGCGGCGAGCTCATCGGCGAGGTCGCGGACCAGCCCGCGCACGTCGGCGGTGCCGAGCGGCGCGGGGGTGGCGCGGACCAGCAGCGCGCCCGGGCCGAAGCGCTCGATCTCCAGCCCGAAGCGTGCCAGTTCCTCCCCGCGCGCCTCGACCCGGTCGCAGGCGGGCTCATCCATCTCGACCACTTCGGGTAGCAGAAGCGCCTGCGACGCGACCGTGCCGCCCGCCGTCGCGGCGCGGAGCCGTTCGAGCACCAGCCGCTCATGCGCGGCATGCTGGTCGACGAGGACGAGCCCATCTGCCGACTCGGCGACGATATAGGTCTGCGCTATCTGCCCGCGCGCGACGCCGAGCGGGTGGTCGGTCGAGGCGGGCATTGCTTCGATCGCCGGCTCGGCGCGTGCGGCAGGCGGGGGTGTGAGGAAGGTAGCGCGGCGGTCGTTCAGGCTGAACCGATCCGCCCCCTGCGGCGACACGCGGTCAAGTAACGCGGTATCGGTGGGCGGCTCCCACCCGAACGACGGTCGTTCCTCCGCCACTTCAGGTCTGAACATCGCCAGCGCATCCGCCGCGGGGCGGTGCGCGACCCGGTGCCCCGCCTCGTCCAGCGCGCGCCGTAGCGAGGAGACGATCAGCCCGCGCACCAGCGCGGGCTCGCGAAAGCGCACCTCCGTTTTGGCGGGGTGGACGTTGACATCGACCTCGCTCGTCGGCGCGTCGAGGAACAGCGCCACCACCGCGTGCCGGTCGCGCGGCATCATCTCCGCATAGGCGCCGCGGATGGCGCCGAGCAGCAGCCGGTCCTTCACCGGGCGCGCGTTAACGAACAGATATTGGTGGTCCGCGACGCCGCGGTGAAAGGTCGGCAGCCCCGCCACGCCGCCCAGTCGCCATCCCTCGCGCACGACATCGAGCAGCACTGCATTGCCCGCCAGCGCGCGGTCGGTCAGCGCGGCCACGCGCGCTGCCCGGTCCTCCGCCGCGGGGAGCGACAGCACGCGCCGCCCGTCATGCTCGACACTGAACGCCACATCCGCGCGCGCCATCGCCAGCCGCCGTACCGAGTCGAGGCAGGCGGCGTACTCCGCCCGGGCCGAGCGCATGAACTTGCGCCGGGCGGGGACGCGCGCGAACAGCTCGTCCACCACCACCCGCGTGCCGGGGGGCAGCGCGGCGGGGCCTTCCTCCACCACGCGGCCATTATCGACCACCCGCCGCCAGCCGTCGCTCCCGCGCACCCGCGAGTCGAGCGTCAGCCGCGCGACGCTGGCGATCGAGGGCAGCGCCTCGCCGCGAAAGCCCATGGTCGCGACCGCTTCGATCGCGT
The DNA here is from genome assembly GCA_964247225.1 of uncultured Sphingomonas sp. GTDB lineage: Bacteria > Pseudomonadota > Alphaproteobacteria > Sphingomonadales > Sphingomonadaceae > Sphingomonas. Next base: position 3,625 of record CAXTTU010000249.1, read on the forward strand.
CATCGGGCAGCTTGGAGGTCGCGTGCCGTTCCAGCGCCAGCGCCATCTCATCCGGTGTCATCCCGCAGCCGTCGTCGGCGACTTCGACCCGCGCCAGCCCGCCCTCGGCCAGCGCCACCGCGATTCGGGTCGCGCCCGCGTCCAGCGCGTTCTCGACCAGCTCCTTCAACGCGCTGGCGGGTCTTTCCACCACTTCACCCGCGGCGATCCGATTGACGAGCTGTTCGGGCAGGCGGCGTATTGACACAAGGTAACCCCTAGCCCAAGCGGACGCATCCCGCGACCCCGCTGATGAACTCTAGTCAGGCCAGATCAGGCGTTGGCGGACGCGGATGGACGGGTATCGCGCGCATTCCCGGCGCGCCTGGACGGGACTTCATGGCCTTCGGCTTTTCGCGCTTCTTCAAGCTCATCTCGCATGACATGGCGATCGACCTCGGCACCGCGAACACGGTGGTCTATGTTCGCGGGCGCGGCATTGTCCTCAACGAGCCGTCGGTGGTGGCGGTTGAGACGGTTAACGGCATCAAGAAGGTCAAGGCGGTCGGCGACGACGCCAAGCTGATGATGGGCAAGACCTCCGGCTCGGTAGAGGCAATCCGTCCGCTACGCGACGGTGTCATCGCCGACATCGACGTCGCCGAACAGATGATCAAGCACTTTATCCACAAGGTGCACGGCGGCAGGACGCGACCTTGGCGGTTTCCGGAGATCGTGATCTGCGTGCCCTCGGGCTCGACGAAGGTGGAGCGGCGCGCGATCCGCGACGCGGCGCAGAATGCGGGGGCCAGCGCGGTGTTCTTGATCGAGGAGCCGATGGCGGCCGCGATCGGGGCCGACATGCCCGTCACCGAGCCGATCGGGTCGATGGTGGTGGACATCGGCGGCGGCACCACCGAGGTCGCCGTGCTGAGCCTGCGCGGGCTCGCCTATACCACCTCTGTGCGCGTTGGCGGTGACAAGATGGACGAGGCGATCGTGTCCTATGTCCGCCGCAATCACAACCTCTTGATCGGCGAGGCGACCGCCGAGCGAATCAAGAAGGAGGTCGGCATCGCCCGCCCGCCCGCCGACGGGATCGGCGCGATCATCCACATCAAGGGACGCGACCTCGTCAACGGTGTGCCCAAGGAAATCCAGATCAACCAGGGCCAGATCGCCGAAGCGCTGGCCGAGACGGTGGCGACGATCGTCGAAGGCGTCCGGGTCGCGCTGGAGAACACCGCACCAGAGCTCGCCGCCGATATCGTCGATCAGGGGATCGTGCTCACCGGCGGCGGCGCGTTGCTGGAAGGCCTCGACGAGGTGTTGCGCGACGAGACGGGTTTGCCCGTGACGGTGGCGGACGACCCGCTGACCTGCGTCGCGCTCGGTACCGGGCGCGCGCTCGAAGATCCGATCTACCGCGGCGTGCTGATGACGGCGTGAGGCTCGAGTGCCCGCCTTTCCCAATGATCGCCGTCGTCACCGGTTGACGGCGGAACCGGGCTGAGCCGTGGCTCGCCCCCCAAGCCGCCGTCCGGGCTTCTCGCGCCGCGCGCAGAACGCGCTGTTCTTTGGCTATGTTCTCGCCATCGCGGGGGCGATCGTGGGCGCGGTGCTGGTCGGTTTGTCGGTCGCGAACCCGCCCGCGTTCGGCGCGCTCCGCTCGACCGCGGCGGAGGTGACGACGCCGATCGCGGGCGCGCTCGGCGGCGCG
>CAXTTU010000250.1:0-5286 GCA_964247225.1 uncultured Sphingomonas sp.
ATCGCGGACCTTGCGGGCGCGGACACGGTCGGACGGCTGCACGTCGCCGAGGCGCTGTCCTATCGACGGCAGGCCCCGCGGAGTTAGGCTTGCCAAGTCGGCCGGCCCGGGTGACTATGCAGGGCAGGCGAGGGGCGTTCGCCGCAACGGGAGCAGAAACATGAACTGGATGATCCTGCCGCTCAAACGGTATCTTCAGTTCAGCGGACGGTCGCGCCGAAAGGAGTTCTGGATGTTCATCCTGCTCCAGGTCGGGGTGGGCATTGTCGCCGCGATCGTGGATCGAATCTTGGGCTTTGGGCACTCATCGACGCTGGTCTCGCCCAACGGCTTTTCCGCCGGCTACTCCAGCAACGGCCCGGTCGCGACGCTGTGCAGCCTGTTCTTCCTGATCCCGTCCTTCACCGTCACTGCGCGTAGGCTGCATGACACGGACCGCTCTGCCTGGTGGCTGTTGCTGGCGCTGGTCCCCATCCTGGGATGGATCGCGCTGTTCGTCTTCTACTGTCTCGACGGCACGGCGGGGCCCAATCGTTTCGGCGCTGATCCCAAGGAACGCGGGGCGGACGATCTGAACGCGGTATTCCGCTAGGCGCTTGCGGCGCGCGTAGGCGCAAGCTACCGCGCGTCCCGTGCCCCTGTGGCGAAATTGGTAGACGCGACCGACTCAAAATCGGTTGCCGCAAGGCATGCTGGTTCGAGTCCGGCCAGGGGCACCATCCGCGCGTTTAGTATCGCAACCAACCCCGCCGCGCCGGGTTGAGCCGGACGCCCGCGCGTGGCGGGGCTGGAGGCGAGCGATGGACCCACAGGCGCAAGGCGTGCTCGACCGGCTCGCGGCGCTCTCGCCCGCGGCGCCGGCGGATGCCGACGACGCGACCTGGGTGGCGAACTTCCGCTGCGGCGTGGCGCTGATCTCGACCTTCGCGGCCCCGCCCGAGCCGGTGCTGCGGGTGGAGCAGCGCGTGATCGTGGGGCCGGGTGGCGCGTTGCCTTTACGCCTCTACCGCCCGGCGGAGGGGCGCTTGCCCGTACTGCTATACCTGCATGGCGGCGGCGCGGTGGCAGGGGCGGTGGACATCCACGACTCGCCGCTGCGCGCGCTCGCCAACCGGAGCGGGTGGCTGGTCGCCGCCCCCGATTACCGCTTGGCCCCCGACGCGCGCTTTCCGGCGCAGGTCGACGATGCGGCGGCAACGCTGGCCTGGATCGCGGCCGAGGGCGACGCGATCGGCGCGGACGCGAGCCGGGTGGTCGTGGCGGGGGACAGCATCGGCGGCGCATTCGCGGCAGCGCTGGCGCTTCGCTCGCGTGATGGCGGCCCGAGGCTGGCGGGGCAAATCCTGCTCTACCCCAATACGGACCTCCGGCGCGACGTGGACTATCCGTCGCGCCGGAGCGAGAACGGCCACATCATCGAAGCCGCGGGACTCGAACGACAGATCGAGCTGTCGCTGGCGAGCAAGGCGGATCGTGGGTCGCCGCTTGCCTCGCCCGTGCTGTCGGATGGCGCAGGACTCGCGCCGACGCTGGTGGTCACCAACGAATGCGATCCCTTACGCGACGAGGGCGAGGCGCTCGCCGCGCGATGGGCGCCGGCGGGCGTGCAGGTCGAGCAGCACCGCTTCCCCGGCATGATCCACGCCTTCATGCAGATGGGGGCGCACATCGACGCGGCGGAGCGGCTGTTTGCGATGATCGCCGACTGGCTTCGCCGCCTCGACTGACCGGGAGCGCGGCGTGGTGTCGCGCGCTCCCGGCGGGTCGGGTCAAGCCTTGACGTGCGCCGAGATATACTTGTTCATCTCGAACATCGTCACCTTGTCCTTGCCGAACACTTTCTTCAGCTTCTCGTCGGCGACGATCTCGCGCTTGTTCTCCGGGTTCTGGAGGTTCTGCGCCTTGATATACTCCCACACCTTGCTGATCACCTGGCTGCGCGGGAGCGCGTCGGTGCCGACCACCGCGCCAAGCTCCTTGGAGGGCGTCACGGGCGCGTGGATGCCGGTGCCCTTGGCGGCCTGCGTCTTCGCCCCGCCCGGATCCTTCTCGGCCGTGTCCGCTTTCTTGGCCGGTTCCTTCTTGGTGCTGGTCTTCGCCATTCGATCCTCCTGTTGGGCGGATCGGCCTCCCGTGGCCGATTCCTAGGTCACGCCTTCTTGAGCGCGTCCGGCTTGTGCGCCGCTTCGCCGCCCTTGTCACTCTTGACGAGGAACTGCGGGTCCTCCTTTGAGGCGCGGACCTGGTGCGACTTGATCCTGGTGTCGGCGGTCAGCTTCCTCTCCACCTCGCCATGCGCGGTGCCGCCATGCGACGCCCATTCGACATGGTCGCCCTTCTTGAACTCGGTCATCGGTCGAGGCTCCTGATCTGGAGCAAGAAACAATGAGCGAAGGCGGGGAAGGTTGCGCGGGGTGGGGTGCGCCACGCCGTCAGACGGAACGGGCTACGCCCGCTCCGCTGGCCCCCGTGACGACTCCTCGCCTTGCTGACGCAAGGCGAGGGCGTCCGCTTAGAACTTGAACCCGATGGCGCCGCCAAAGCGCCGCGGCTCCAACGTGAAGATGTTGGTGAACGAGCCCGAAGACTGATCCGCCTGATACTGGCCGGTAATGGCGTTGTTGGCTGTCAGGTTCTGGACGAACGCGCGCAGGTACAGGTTGTCGTTGCGCAGGTTGAGCTGAACCTGGGCGTTGACGACCTCATAGCCCTTCACCCGGTCGATCGGCTGGTTGAAGATGCTGGCATAGAAACCGCCGGTATAGTTGAGGTCGACACGCGGGACGATCGTCGCGTTCCCGCCCGCGACCGGGATCGTATACTGCGCGCCCACCGCGAACTTGTACGTCGGCGCTTCGGGCAGTCGATTGCCCCGGATGTTGGCACCGACGCCGTCGATCACCGAGACCGGGGTGTTGGTCGCCGCCGCGACCCCCGCCAGCGCGGAGCAGATCGAGAAGGCACCGGTCGCCGCCACGCTCGGGATCGCCACCGGCCCGGTCAGCCCCGCGCCCGCCTTCAGCCCCGTCACCAGTCCGGCGTTGATCGCGTTGTTCGCCGCGGTCACGAAGCCGTTGGTCAACGCCGCGTTGCCGGCGGCATTCGGCACCACCGCGCAGTTGGAACCGTTGGTGATATCCTTGATGATGACGACGTCGCTGCGCCCGCCCGAGGGGTCGCGCGGGTTGATGAGATACTTGTCCGTCGCGACCTTGGTGTTGAGGTAGCTCGCATTCATGTTGACCACGAAGGCGGGGATCGGGCTCACGATCGCCTCGGCCTCAACGCCATAGATGTCCGCATCGACATTGTCGTTGACCGAGGTGCGCGCGATGATGCGCGACAGCTGCAGCTGCTTGTACTGGTAATAGAAGCCGGTCAGATTAAGCCGCAGCGCACCGTTGCCGAACGTGTTCTTGGAGCCGATCTCGTACGAGTTGACCGTCTCAGGCGCGAATGTCGCGGGGACGTTGAAGATCGGCAGCAACGGCGGGTTGATACCGCCCGACTTGTAACCGCGCGAGTAGGACGCGTAGATCAGGTTGTCGGGGGTGATCTTGTAATCGAGCACCGCGCGTCCGGTCAGCCGGCCGAAGCTGACGTGCGAGAAGGTGTAGGCCGGACCCGGAATCGTGCCGGTCGTACCGATCGGGGTGAGGTTGTTCAGGACGAACTGGCGCGCCTGATCGTCCTTGCTGTCGTGATTGTAGCGCAAGCCCAGCGTCAGCTTCAGCTTGTCGCTAAACGTATAATAGGTCTCGCCGAAGATGCCGTACGACCTGAGGCGGTAACGGGCGTCGTTATTGTCGGAGTTCGGCGACGCCAGGAAATAGCCGGTGCCGTTTGGCAGCCCCGCGCCCGCCGCGCCCGCAGAGCCGAGCACACCCGAAGCGTAGTCCAGACCGAACGCGCTGACGATGTAGTTGGTGGGCTTGGACAGGCTGTTGAGATAGATGCCGCCGAGCAGGAAGTTGAACGGGCCGTCGAACGCGCTGTCGATATGCGCCTCGGCCGAATACTGGCTGTTGCTCTGCTGCGAGCGGTCGGAATCAAGGCTCTCCGGGTAGCAACCGATCGAGTTGCCGCCGAACACGCCGAGGCCGTTGGGGTCGGCCGCCGATTGGCAGACGCTGCCCGGGCCGTTGGGGATCAGCGCCTGACGTACGCCGTTGAGGAACGCCAGCGGTGCGCCGGCGCGGCCATAGGCGTTCAGCACATTGAGGCCGACATTGGTCGCCAGCCGGTTCTCGACCGCAAGATTGTAGTCGGTGGTGCTGTCAACGACGTTGTGGGTATAGCCGCCGGTGAAGTTGAAGCGGATCTTGCCGAAGTCGTGGAAGATCTTGGCGATGTATTGCTGTTCCTCGGCGTAGTAGGTCGGCTCATAGTCGATATTGACCGTGCGCACATTGGCCGGATTGACAACGCCGGTATAGGCATCGGGACCGTAGAGGCTCTGCAACCCCAGTGCACCGGGCAGACCCTGGCTCGCGAAGAACTGGCTGGAGGTGAGCGTCGAGGCCAGCGTCGAGTTGGCGTTCGGCTCCTGGAACTGCAGCGTGTCGGGCAAACAGCCGAGCACACCCGTCGGGTCGCGATGGCAAAGCTGCTTCTGGATGCGGCTGCGGTTGTCGCGCTCGTGGAAGTAATAGCCGATCAGGTCGACGCGCGTTGCGCTGCTCGGCTCCCATGACAGGGTACCACGCAGCGAGTATAGATTCCGACCGTCAACGCGGTCGTTATAATATTGGTTGTAGGTGTAACCATCGCGATTGAGGTACAGGCCAGCGACGCGGATGCCGATCGTCTTAGTGATGGGCAGGTTGATCATGCCCTTCACCTGCTTGGAATTGTAGTTCCCGTACTCGAACTCCCCCGCCGAATGTATAGCCGACAGGTCGGGCTTGGCGGTGATGAAGTTGACCACGCCCGAGGTGGCGTTGCGGCCGAACAACGTGCCCTGCGGCCCGCGCAGCACCTCGACGCGCTCCAGATCGTAGAACTCGGTCTCGAACAGGCGCGTCGTCACCAACGGCATGTCGTCGATATGGATGCCCGTCGCGGTGTCGCAGGTCGCGCCGACGCACAGATCGCCGATGCCGCGGATCGTGAAGCTCGAGGAGGTGAAGTTCGTCTTGGTGTAGGTGACGTTGGGCAGCGACTGCTGCAGCGCCAGCGGGTTGACGATCTGCTGCTTCTGGAGATTGTCGGCGGTGAACGCACTGACCGCGATCGGCACGTCCTGCAACCGCTGCGACTGGCGCTGCGCGGTGACGACGATGTCCT
>CAXTTU010000251.1:0-5282 GCA_964247225.1 uncultured Sphingomonas sp.
CCCTTCACCGAGAAGCTGCTGATCGAGGCATGCCTCGAGTTGATGGCGTCGGACGCGATCGTCGCGATTCAGGATATGGGCGCGGCGGGGCTGACCTCCTCTTCGGTCGAGATGGCGTCCAAGGGCGGGGTCGGCATCGAGCTGGTGATGGACGACGTGCCGCAACGCGAGGCGGGGATGACGCCGTATGAGATGATGCTGTCGGAATCTCAGGAGCGGATGCTGATGGTGCTCAAGCCCGGTCGCGAAGCCGAGGCGGAGGCGATCTTTCGCAGGTGGGAGCTCGACTTCGCGGTCATCGGGCGCGTGACCGATACCGGGCGGATGGTGCTCAAGTGGCGGGGCGAGACGGTGTGCGACCTGCCGCTCGGGCCGCTCGCGGACCAGGCACCGATGTACGACCGGCCCTGGACGCCGACGCCCGCCCCCGCGCCGCTCGCGGACGAGCCAGAGTGCGTCGACCTCACCGCCGACCTGCTCAGGCTGATGGCCTCGCCCGACCTCGCGTCGCGGCGGTGGATTTGGGAGCAGTATGATCACATGGTCGGCGCGGACACGCTGCAGCGACCGGGCGGCGACGCGGCGGTGGTGCGCGTGCACGGGACGGAAAAGGCGTTGGCGATAACCACCGACTGCACCCCGCGCTATTGCTTCGCCGACCCGGTGGAGGGCGGCAAGCAGGCGGTCGCCGAGGCGTGGCGCAACCTAAACGCGGTCGGCGCGACCCCGCTGGCGGCGACCGATTGCCTCAACTTCGGCAACCCGCAACGGCCCGAGATCATGGGCCAGTTCGTCGGCTGTATCGAGGGCATGGCGGAGGCGTGCCGCGCGCTCGATTTCCCGATCGTGAGCGGCAACGTGTCGCTCTACAACGAGAGCAAGGCGACGGGGGGCGGATCGTCGATCCTGCCCACCCCCGCGATCGGCGGGGTCGGGCTGCTTGGCGACGGCGCGAAAGCGGCGACGATCGGGTTCAAGCAGGCGGGCGATGTGCTGATGCTGATCGGTGCACGGCGCGGGCACATCGGTCAATCGCTATGGCTGCGCGAGTGCCACGGGCGCGAAGACGGCCCGCCGCCGCCGGTCGACCTCGCCGCCGAACGCCGCGCGGGCGAGTTCGTCCGCGCGGAGATCGCGCGCGGCGCGCTGACCGCGGTACACGACGTGGCGGACGGCGGGGTCGCGGTCGCGATGGCGGAAATGGCGCTGGCGGGCGGCGTCGGCGCGCTGATCCAGCCGAACCGCGACATGCCCACCGCGCACTGGTTCGCGGAGGACCAGGGGCTTTACCTTGCCACGGTCGACGACCACGCCCTGCTCGCTTTCCTGCAGGCTGCGAACACCGCCGACGTGCCGGTCGAGCGGATCGGGCGGACGATCGGGCGACGGCTGATCTTCGAGCTGGCCGGGGGCGATTATGCGGTTACGCTGGACGCGCTGCGGACGGCGCATGAGGGATTCTTCCCCAGGCTGATGGGGGCTGGCATTGCTGAGAGCATCAGATGATGCGATGAAGCGATGATGAGAACTACCGTGACGCTCGACAACGAACTGCTCGCGAAAGCGTCTGAGTATACCGGGATCGTCGAGCGGAGCCAGTTGCTCCGCCATGCGCTGACCACCCTCGTACAGGTTGAGGCGGGTCGTCGCCTCGCCGCAATGGGCGGCACGGATCCGGATGCGAAGCTGCCTCCGCGACGGCGGTTCGATTGATCCTTCCCGACGCATCGGTCTGGATCGACCACCTCGCGCGCCCGAACGAGGTGCTTGCCCGCGCGTTTGAACTTAAAAGCGTGGCGGCTCATCCGTTCGTGGTTGGCGAGCTGTCCTTGGGTAGTCTCAAGAACCGGCGCGCTTATCTCGCCGGGCTCAATGACCTACCCCGCGCGCCCGTCGCGACGATAGCGGAGGTCGCCGCTCTGATCGAATGGCATCAACTCTACTCGCGCGGCATCGGTTATGTCGACGTGCACCTGCTCGCCTCTGCGCGTATGATGCCGGGCTCGCGATTATGGACCCGCGACAATCGGCTGCACACGCAAGCGAAGCGGCTTGGCGTCGCCTACGTCTGACCCAACCCGACTCCGCTCGCTCGACTTCGTGCGTGGGATGGCGGTGATGGGCATTCTGCTGATGAACATTCAGTCGTTCGCGCTGCCCGAAGCGGCGTACGGCAACCCGCGCGCCTATGGCGGCTGGCATGGCGCGGACCTCGCGGTCTGGTGGGCCGAGGCGGTGCTGGTCGACGGCAAGATGCGCGGCCTGTTCTCCTGGCTGTTCGGCGCGTCCGCGCTGCTGGTGGCGACGCGCGCGCAGGCGGCGGGGGAGAGCGCGGCGCGGGTGCATTACCGGCGCATGGCGTGGCTGGCGCTGTTTGGCCTCGCGCATCTGTTGCTGGTGTGGGACGGCGACATCCTGCTCCACTATGCGCTGGTCGGGTCGGTCGCCTTCCTGTTCCGGGAGCGTCCGACCCATTCGCTGGTTACCGCGGCGGTGCTGCTGATCGCGGTGCAGATCGTGATCGTGCTGCCGGTGCCGATTGCGCTGTCCGAGGCGGTTGCGTCGGTCGCAGCGGGGCACCCGAGTGCGGTTGCGGTACAGGACCTGCCCGGTTGGCGCGACCAGTTCGGTGTGCCCTCGCCCGCGTCGATCGGGCAGGCGCTAGCGCTGCATCGCGGGTCGTACCCGGCGCTGCTCGCTTATCGATTGAGCGAGGCACCAAGCCTCGTGTTCGGTACGCTCACCTCGGTCGGGCTGGAGACGGTTGGCTATATGCTGCTCGGTATGGCGGCACTGAAAAGCGGGATGCTCGCGGGCGAGTGGCCGCGGACGGCGTACCGGCGGGGCGCGCTGATCGGCTTCGGCGTGGGCGTGCCCGCAACCTTGGCGATCACCGCTTGGGAGTGGTCGAGCGGGTTCGACCTGCGCGCGGTTGCCTGGGCGGCGTTGGTCTGCACCGCGCCGGTGCGGGCGGCGACCATCGCGGGCTGGGTGTGCCTGCTCGTTCCGCTCGCCGGGTCGGGCGCGCTGCGCGGGCGGATCGCCGCCGCGGGGCGGATGGCGTTTTCCAACTATCTCGGCACCAGCCTCCTCTGCGCGGGGCTGTTCGACGGGTTCGGGCTGTTCGGCCGGTTCGGGCGCGCGGAGCTGATCGGCGTGGTCGTGAGTGTCTGGGCGTTGATGCTGCTCTGGTCGCGTCCGTGGCTCCGACGCTTCCGCTACGGCCCGCTCGAATGGCTGTGGCGCAGCCTTGCGCGTGCGAGCCGTCAGCCGATGCGCGTCACCTGACCAGCTTGCGCCCGAACCCGCCACCCGCCGCGCGGCGCTCCACCACCGGGTTGGCCTCCCGCTCCAGCAACGCCAGCGTTTCGCCGAATAGCGGGCGCAGCTTCACCACATGCGGCAGCGCCTCCTCGGGCGTTTCCTGCCGCTCGACACAGCCGCGCGCGAACATCTCGATTGTTTCGGCGAGTTCGGCCAGCGGCTCCGCCCCGAACTGCCGCGCCTCGCCCTTCAGCGTGTGCGCGGGGATCACCAGCTTCACCGCGCTGTTGGCGCGCACCGCAGCCTCGATCGCGGCGACCGACTTGACCCCGTCCTCGCGGAAATAGCCAAGGATGCGGACGAACCCGCCGCCCAGCTCCGCCTTGGCGCGGGCATAGGCGCTCCAGTCGACCAACGTGCTGCCTTCGAACGCCACCCTTATACTCCCGTGCGGTGCAGCTTGCTGGAGGTCAGCGTCTACGCCGCAACCGTAAACGAGCGGTTGATTCCTCAACCTTTTGAATGATCGAACGGGTTCTTGGGCGCGCGCAGCGTCAGGCGCACGGGCACTGCGCCGAACCCCAGCTCGCGGCGGATGCCGTTGATGAGGTAGCGCTGGTAGCTCATCGGCAGGTCGTCGACGCGCGTCCCGAACAGCACGAAGCCGGGCGGGCGCGTCTTGGCCTGGGTGATGTAGCGCAGCTTGATCCGCTTGCCGCCGGGCGCGGGCGGCGGGTTCGCCTCCACCGCGCGCTCGAACCAGCGGTTGAGCTCGCCCGTGCCGACCCGCCGCGACCACGCCTCGCGCGTCTCGAACGCCGCGCCGAGGAGCTGGTCGATGCCCTTGCCCGTCGCCGCCGACACGGTGAGCAGCGGCACACCCTTGACCTGCGCGAGCCCCTCGTCGAGCGCCTTCTTGACGCCGTTGAACAGCGAGGAAGCGTGTTCGGCGACATCCCATTTGTTGAGCGCCACCACCAGCGCGCGGCCTTCCTGCAGCACCCGGTCGGCGATGCGTAGATCCTGCGCCTCCAGCCCCAGCGTCGCGTCGAGCAGCAACACCACCACCTCGGCGAAGTCGACCGCGTGGAGCGCGTCGGCGACCGACAGCTTCTCCAGCTTGTCCTGCACCTTCGCCTTCTTGCGTAGGCCCGCGGTGTCGATCAGCCGGACGGCGCGTCGTGGGCCATCGGGGGCCTGCCACTCCCAGTCGATCGCGATCGAGTCGCGCGTGATTCCCGCTTCCGGCCCGGTGATCAGCCGGTCCTCGCCCAGCATCCGGTTGACCAGGGTCGACTTTCCCGCGTTGGGCCGCCCGACGATCGCGAGCTTGAGCGGGGCGTCGGGGCTGTCGTCGTCCTCCTCCGCGTCCGCCTCGTCGCGGTCGATGTGCGGGAGCAGCGCCTCGAACAGGTCGGCGACGCCCTCGCCATGTTCGGCGGACATCTGCACCGGGTCGCCGAAGCCGAGCGACAACGATTCCAGCACCCCCTGCTCGCCCGCGCGCCCCTCCGCCTTGTTGGCAACAAGGATCACCGGCGTGTCGCTTGCCCGCAGCCAGCGCGCAATCTCCTCGTCGAGCGGCACGATCCCGGCGCGCGAGTCGAACAGGAACAGCGCGACGTCCGCTTGGGCGACCGCGGTCTCGGTCTGCCGCCGCATCCGGCCCGGCAGCGTGTCCGGGTCCTCATCCTCATAGCCCGCGGTGTCGATGACGCGAAAGTCGAGCCCGATCAGATGCGCGTCCCCCTCCCGCCGATCGCGCGTCACGCCGGGCCGGTCATCGACCAGCGCCAGCCGTTGACCGACGAGGCGGTTGAACAGCGTCGACTTGCCGACATTGGGGCGGCCAACAATGGCGACGAGGGGAAGAGGCATGGGGTCTGATGTAGTACGGCTAGGCTGAGGCGTCACCCAGCCGTTCGTCTTCAACAGGACAGCCACAATCCGTCACCCCGGCCTTGAGCCCGGGTCCCGCTTCTCCTTCTAAGCGGCAAGAAAAAGCGGGACCCCGGGTC
>CAXTTU010000252.1:0-5255 GCA_964247225.1 uncultured Sphingomonas sp.
AACGCCACCGGCGTCCGCGTGCGCGACTATCCGCTCACGCTCGACAAGCATCTCGGCCGGCTGCCCGCCGTCGCCTGACGCGTCACGTCGCGACGAGCGCGTCCAGCATCTCCGCCACCCGCGCGCGCAGTTCGGGCTCGCGGGTGATCTCCAGCATTGCAGTCAGGCTTTGCCGGGCCGCGGGCACGTCATCGTCGACGAGCTCGAGCCGCGCCCGCTCCCACCACGCATGCCCATATTCCGGCGCCATCGCGGTCATCCGCCGGTACAGTTCCAGCGCGCGTCGGCCCTTGCCCGCCTGTTCGGCGCGCGTGGCCTGATTGAGCAACAGCCGGACCAGCACCGCGCGATTGGGCATCGCCGCGACATGCCGGACGGCGGCGGCCGGGCCGGGGCTGTACGCGGCCAGCATCGCGGTAAGCTGTTCGGCGCTGACCGCGACCCCGCCCCGGAACGGATCGACGATCACCGGCGCGGCCTCATCTCCCACCAGCACGAGCACATGGCCCGGCACGTCGAGCACATTGGCCGTCCAGCCGAGCCGGCGCGCGGCGGCGACGTACAGGATCGACAGGCTGACGGGCAGGCCGCGGCGGCGGTCGGTCACTCGGATCAGGTCCGCGTTCGCCGGATCGTCATAGTTCTCGCGGTCGCCGCCGAAGCCGAACTCTTCGGCCAGCACTTGCGACAGCGCATCCGCGCGCTCGGCGGCGGTGGTCGCATCCTTGCCCACCACGTCGAGGCGAACCGCCAGCGCCTCGAACATCGCGTGGTACGGCGCCGGATCGGTGCCGGGATGATCGAGCAGCGCCAGCGAGAGCGCCGCCTCGTCAAGCAGGATGTCGGCCTCATCAACAAGGCCGAGGCGGGTCAGGTCGTCGTTCATGGGCCAGAGATGGGGTCAGCGCTCGACACCGCAACGCCCGTTGGAACCGCTCAGGCCGTGCGCGCGACGATCTGTAGCAGCCGCCCGACATCAATCGACAGAGCCCGGTAACGTCGTGGCGCAGACAAGTGATTGTCCCGCTTTCGGACGCCCGAAACTTAACCCTCTTTAGCTCTGGTCGAAAACGTAAACATCCCGTTAACGCGCTGTTATGACAAGACGCCTGGTCCTCACCAACGAAGCCGCCCGCCACCCTTTCCGCCGCACGCTGCCGCCACCCGCGCCAGTTGCCGCGCGCCGCGATGATGACGCGGACTGGAAACTGTTCGGGCTCAGCTTCGTCGCGTTCTTTATCTGTTTCTATACCCTGATCTTCTGACTGGAACGGGAGGAGACGGCTCAGTCACACGCGCGGTGGAGTTGCTGCGCGAGCCATGCGGCGACGAGGCACATCGCGGCGACGAGGAACAGCATGTTCTCCGCCGTCACGCCCAGGCTGCTGAGCCCGATCACCACCCCCGCGCCCCCCACCATCGCGGCCGAGTTGACGACGTTGTTCGCCGCCACCGTGCGCGCGGTGTGGTCCTTGCCGACGGTGGTGGTGAGGAACGCGTAGAGCGGCACCACGAACATGCCGCCGGTGATCGCGGTCGCGAGCAGCACCAGCATTACCAGCGCCGCGCGCGGCTGGGCGATGAACTCGCGCCAGTCGTAGAGGTGCCCGGGCGCGGCGGGGACCCAGCTCCGCACCAATAGCGAGAAGACCACCACGCATCCGCCCATCGCGATGATTGAGGCGGGCGCGAACTTCGCCGAGATGCGCCCCTTGAGCATCGAATTGATCACCACCGACCCGACCGCGATGCCGATCGACAGCGTCGCGGTGAACAGCCCCGCGACCTCCTTGGTGGTCGTCAGCACGTTCTTCACCAGCGGCGGGAAAATGATGATCAGCACCGAGCCGATCGTCCAGAAGAAGCTGATCGAGCAGATCGCGAGGAACAGCCGCGGGATGTGCATCGTCGCGCTGACCAGCCGCCACGACGCGGTGAACGGGTTGGGGTCGAGCGCCAGCCGCGGCCCCACGCGCGGCGCGGGCGGCACCGCTCGCCCGGTGAACCAGCCGACCCCCGCGACCAGCATGACCAGCACCACCGCCAGCTCGACATGGCGGATGTAGCTCGCCAGCAGATTGCCCATCAGCACCGCGAGATATGTCCCCGCCTCGACCAACCCGGTGCCGCCCAGCACCTCATCCTCGCGCAGCTGTTGCGGCAGGATCGCGTATTTGATCGGGCCGAAGAACGTCGAATGCGTGCCGAGCAGGAACACGCAGGCGAGCATCAGTGCGATGCCGATGCCGGTATGCCCGGCCCGGGCGAGCAGCAGCCCGCTCGAGCCGACCAGCATGATGCCGATCTCCACCGTCTTGACCAGCCGGATGATCCGCGCCTTGTCGACCGTGTCCGCGAGTTGCCCCGCCAGCGCGGACAGGAGCAGGAAGGGGAGGGTGGAGAGCCCGGTCGCCAGCGCATTGAAGCTTTGCTCGCGCCCGACATCCTTGAGGATGCCGTAGGTGACGAACAGCACCATCGAGCCGCGGAACAGATTGTCGTTGAACGCGCCGAGGAACTGGGTCGTGAACAGCGGCAGGAAGCGGCGCTTTCTCAACAACCCTAGCGCATTGATCATGGGGGACGCGTGAACCTGCTGTTAGGTCCGGGGTCTTAGCCCGCCGCGCGGGTGTCGCCAACGGATTCCAGCGGGCGGGGTTGCGCGGGTCCGCCGGGGGGCGCACATTCGGAGCCGATGCTGTCGCTGCCGAACCTGCTGACCCTGTCGCGGATCGTCGCGGTGCCGCTGCTCGTCGCGTTGCTGTGGGACCCGCACTGGGCGGCGGGGTACGGCATCGCGTTCGCGCTCTACTGCCTGATGGGCATCACCGATTATTTCGACGGCTATCTCGCGCGCGCGCAGGGGGCGGTGTCCAGGCTCGGCATCTTCCTCGATCCGATTGCGGACAAGATCATGGTTGCCGCCGTGGTCCTGATGCTGGTCGGCACGCGCGACATCAGCGGTGTCGACGTGATCGCGGCGCTCGTCATCCTGCTGCGCGAGATTGCGGTGTCGGGGTTGCGCGAGTTCCTCGCCCCGCTTCGGATATCGTTGCCGGTGTCGCGGTTGGCCAAATGGAAGACGACGCTGCAACTCGTGTCGCTCGGCGCGCTGATCCTTGGCGGGGCGCTGCCCGACGCGCCCTGGATCGCGGTCGTCGGCCGGGTGGCGCTGTGGGGCGCGGCGGCGCTGACGCTGGTGACGGGGTGGGATTACCTGCGCGTCGGCCTGAAGCATATGGATTAGGGCGTTGGTCCGGCTGCTCTATTTCGCCTGGGTGCGCGAGCGGGTGGGGACGGGCGAGGAGCTGCTCGACGTGCCGCCCGACTGCGCCACGGTCGAGGCACTGATCGACTGGCTCCAGACCACGAGCGAGGAGCACCGCGCCGCCTTTGCCGACCGCGCGCGGTTGCGGGCGGCGGTGGACGGGGCGTTCGTGCCGCTCGACGCGCCGATCGAGGGCGCGCGCGAGGTGGCGATCTTCCCGCCGGTGACGGGCGGGTGATCCGCGTCTCGGTCCAGGTGGAGCCGATCGATCTCGCCGCCGAGCTGGCGCGCGTCGAGGCGAGCGGGGCGGGGGGCGTCGCGACCTTCTCCGGCCATGTCCGCGCCGATGATGGCGTGGGGGTGCTGGAGCTGGAGCATTATCCCGGCGTGACCGAGGCGGCGTTGCGGTCGCTGGCGGAGGAAGCAACTGGGCGCTGGTCGCTCCTCGCCGCGTCGGTGGTCCACCGCGTGGGCCCTATGCTTCCGGGCGAGCGGATCGTGCTGGTCGCGACCGCCGCCGCCCACCGCGCTGCCGCGCTGGAAGCGTGCGCGTTCCTGATCGACCGGCTGAAGACGGACGCGCCGTTCTGGAAGCGCGAGGTGCGTGGGGGCGAGGCGACGTGGGTGGAGGCAAGGGAGGGGGATGAGGCGGCAGCGAAGGCCTGGCTACGCCCAGGCCGGTACGCGTAAGCGCATCGCTCCGCCCGGCCAGCGGGTCCGCAAGCCGAACCCGTCTGACGTCACGCCGGCGGCTTCGCCGTCGGCAAGGCGGGCGCGCGTGACCGGAGTCGAGCAGTGCCCATTTGCGCGCGAGCAAGGTGACGGGGCGTTTTACGGAAAGTGCGACTAAACACCGCCATTAAGGCCTTCCTTACTGAAGGATTATAGCTGGCGTTCGATGCGGGGGAAAAACATCCGGATCGGAAAGCGATTACCCGGCGCCTTGATCTTGGTTGTAGGCGTCAGTGGCCTAACCGCCTGCAACGTTCACAACAACGCTTCAAAGGACGGTCCTTTGACGTCCTCATCGAACGGAAGAGATACTACGGGCGCAGCACACAAAGAACGAGGTTACAGGATTCTCGCTGCTGGACGGACCAAGCTATACATTCCGGTTCAGTGGCTACGCTCCATGCGGATGCTGCCGCCGACGGAAGTAGCGAGGGGAACCGCCAACGATCCAGCAGCGGGGTATATCTCGCCCTCGTTTCGCGAAGATGAAGCGCCCGACGTTGTGCATCATATCATCCGCAACCCGGAGATGTTGGCGCAAGGCATCGATTTCAGGTTCGACATACATGGCCGTTCCGAAAAGAGTATCGGAGGATTTATCGATAAATCCCATGTGTACGAGGTTGCCTTCGCGTACCGGCCAAGGGCAGAAACGCCGCGCTTTATCGCTTGGAAAGAGCTCAAGCATGGTCCAGTAAAGGATGACTGGTCGCTTATGGACGGCACCTACTATGACCTATCAGAGCCGATCGCGTCGGACGCGGACGTATATGCGGTACCGATTGCAACTAGTCCCACCTCAGCGAACTCCAACGTAGGTCGGTTCCGCTACAATGACGATCTGGTTGTCACCTTCCAATGGCTAGCAAAAGGCTCGCTCAGGTTTGATCGGCCGCAGGTGCGGGCCAGCAGCCGATCGGTGCGAAAGCTCGTGGACGAGCTCACTGTCAGACCTATTAAGCGTGATCTTTATTGAACACTAACAAGCGCGGTCCTCGTAATCGCTCGCCCTCACCCCGCCCCGGCCAGCACCTCCGCCAGCAGCCGAAAGTCCCGCTCCCGCGGGCTCGCCTTGCGCCACACCAGCGCGATCCGCCGCGCGGGTGCGTCCCCCGCCAGCGCCCGCGCGACCACGCCGGTGTGGTCGAGGATGCCCGCGCGGATCGCCATCTCGGGGAGGATGGTGACGCCGAGCCCGCCTTCCACCATCTGCACCACCGTGTGCAGCGAGGTGCCGAGCATCGCTGCCTCGCCG
>CAXTTU010000253.1:0-5238 GCA_964247225.1 uncultured Sphingomonas sp.
CGCTGAAAGCATCTAAGCGGGAAGCCTCCCTCGAGATAAGATTTCTTAGGACGGTCGGAGACCACGACCTTGATAGATCGGATGTGGAAGCGGAGTGATCCGTGAAGCTAACCGATACTAATCGTCCTATTCGCGCTTGAGAGTTCCACCATCAATGACAGCCCTGGGCTCGTCAGCGATCGGTCGGATGATCAGGTCGACGCCAGATATCAAAGTGCACGCATCGATTTAGGGCACCTATCGAAGTACCACTTCGATGGAACCCGTTTGAACCGCTTTCCGAACGCCCCCCTTGTGGGGCACGCCGCACCGGCTTCATTGCCTGGTGGCCATAGCGTCGGTGTCCCACCCGATCCCATCCCGAACTCGGCCGTGAAACTCGACTGCGCCAATGGTACTACTGCCTAAGCAGTGGAAGAGTAGGTCGTCGCCAGGCATTGCAGCCGGTGAGGTGTCGGAAAGCGAACAGAACCCATTCACATGTCCTGCGCGAGCGGCTTCCCGTCGTCGCGCATCGAGCGCTCCCGAGGCCGCTCGTCCATGGTTGACGCGGGGTGGAGCAGCCCGGTAGCTCGTCAGGCTCATAACCTGAAGGTCACAGGTTCAAATCCTGTCCCCGCAACCACCTTAACTTGCTGAACCTCGGAAGCGTTCGCTCCCGGGGTTTTCTGCGTCCCCGATGCCAGCACCAGCATCGTCTCCAGATCACCCTTCAGCTCCGCCCGCAGCACGCCGTCCACCGGCGTCAGCACGATTGTGTCGATGAGGCCGCGGAGGATCTCCTGCGCCTCGGTCCTAGCACCGTCGCTCTCGAACGCCTCCTGCAGGCGCTCGATCTTGCCGCGGTAGACCTGCGCTAGCCGGGATGGAGCAGGGCAGGGGCGGTCTCTTCCCTCGACGTCACCAGCTTGCGCGCCAGCTCGGCCTTGCGGCGACCCAGGCAGTTGAGCTCGTCGGCGAATAACGCGGCGTCAACACCCTTCAGGATGGCCGCCGTGAGGCGCGCGACTCCGGCACTCACCTTGCGCAGTTCGGCCTCGCGCTCCGTCCGGCTCGCGTCGCGCTGGTTGGACAGCCTGTTCCGCGCGGCGACGTACTCGGCGACGAACGCCTCCGCCACCTCGGGCTGCATCTGGTCGTCGCGCATCGCGGCGAGCACCTGTTCCTCGAGTTCATCGATCCGCACCGTCAGCCGGTTGGTGCAGGCCGACGCGCCCTTCTTGGTCGCGGCATGACAGGCGGAGCGGAACCTGCCGTTCTTCGAGTACGTCGAGCCGCACTCGCCGCAGACGATCTTGCCGGTCAGCAGGTAGCGGGGACGCTGCTTTGCCCAAAAGGGCTGCTCTCCATCCTGTTCGTTTCTGGGCTGCGCCACCACTTCCTGGCGGTCTTTGACCCTCTGCCAGAGCTCATCCGACAGGATGCGCAGCTCCGGCACGCTCGCGTGCTGCTTAATGTCGTCGGGGGTTAGCAAAGGCACGGCGCGCTCCCCTTTTCGGGGTCGCGCCGATAGGTCTGCCGCTGGTGCTCGGGCTGGCCAATATAGAGCCGGTTGTTGAGAATGCCCGACCCCGGCGCCTTGTTGCCGTTGATCGCCTCGTCGGCATAGGCACCGACCTCGGTCCAGCCTTGCTTCACCAGATAGGCGCGGGTGTTCTCGTTCTGCACCGCGATCGATACTGGCTTTCGCTTGTCGGTCGAATAGCGCGCGTAAATGGCAACCCTATGATTTCACGTCCCGTTCGTGCCCACCATCGCCAGCATGATGGAGTCGGGCGAGGTCGCGGGCAAGCAGCTTGGCGAGCGCCAGAGCCGCCTCCCGTCGCCGCTGGGCAGCCGTGATGTCGCTATCGCGTCGGATGCTGCGCTGCTTGCGCGGGGAGGGAACCTGTCGGCCATCCATCCCGCATGACCCGAGCCGAGGCGGCGGAGTGCAATCTACCCCGCCTGATTCCAGCGGGTTCGCACGGACCGCCCGAGAGGTGGGTTCTGATGCCCTTTCCTTCTACGCCTCTCTCGCGCCCGTGGTCTGATCGGTGTCGGTCGCCTCAACATGCGCGCGGTAGAACGCGACCACCTCGGTCTTGGCGAGGCTCGGATTGCCCGCGACGTTGCCGACGACGCTGGCGAAGTCGAGCTGGCGCATGATCGCCTCGACATCGCCCTTGTTGGCTTTGATAAAATAGTTGCATTTCGGACTGGCGGTCATCATGTCGTTGTGGACCTTGCCCGCCTTGGTGCCGACGCGGTGGATGGCGAAGTCGGCGCCCTCCGCCGTCTTCAGGGAGGCGGCGTCTCGCTACGCCGCAGGGGGCGCGGCTCGGCCCGGCGCTCCCGGATCTGGAACACGGCCGGCACGCTGTACGGCTTGCATGGTCTTGGTTCCGGGTCGTTAGACCCTTTCGCCGTGACCCGGATCGGCGAGACGGATCGCAATCTACCCCGACAGAAATGCCGCCGGTGCGAGAGGCGGTCTGCAAGCAGGCGCCAGCCGGCGCGGTCGAGCGCCCGCGCGCCAGCGACGATGGTGGGGTGGCAATCGCGAGCCGCTGCCGATGGACAGTACTGGCCGACCGACGCCAGGAGCGCGCGGGTGACCGAGCCGGCGGGCTGGCGGTGGCAGACCTGGCCGACGACAATGACGACCAGCAGCAGCGCGCCGGTGACACGGAAAACCATCGGCGCCCGTCGACGTTGGGGCGAGCGCCTCGCGCCTCCAGTCCTGACGTCATGCCAGCAGCCCCGTGAGCCACCCGGCCGCGTAACGTTCGCCGTCCCGTCGCTCCTGCGGCGTGCACCATGGCGTCGTCGCGGCAGCGACGACGCGGCCCGGGCACAGCCGCCAGGCGGCGTCGCCGTGGTCCGGGACGAGCCACAGCGCTCCGTCACCTTCAAGCCAGGGTCGTACCAGCACCGTCCAGCGCGTGCCGGCCGCCGACCACAGGCCGAGCCCCATGGCGATCTCCTCGCCCGTGCACGAGATGACCAGCGCGTCGCTGCGTGCCTCCCGCGTTGCCTGCTCGACCAGCCGGGTGGCGAAGGGCAGGGCGGCGCTGGTCGGCACCAGCAGCAGCTCGGCCGAGGCAACGTAGAGATAGCCGGCGAACGGCGTCGACAGCACCGGCCCGGCCGCCTCGAAGCGCCAGCCGGCCTTAATCGCGACCGCGAGCGCGACGGTGAGCGCGCGCGCCTCCGCCGCCCGCCGGGTGGCAAGATCCTGGGTCATCACCTTGTTTCCTCCTGTCAGCTGTACCGGTCGGGAGTCCGCCACATCTTGACCTTGGCCACCGGCAGCGTGCCGGCCGCCTCGCGCAGCAGCCGCAGACCGGCGAGGTCGACCTGTCCGCGCAACCGCGCGGCGATGCTGTCGCTGGCCAGCGGCTCGGCCGGGCGTTCCAGCGCCGCCCGCAAGGCCGCGCCGTCATGGCTGCAGCGCACCTCCAGCCGGACGAGAATGTTTAGCAGCAGCGCCGCGCGGGCAGGGCAGACGGTGAATGCGTCGTCGACGTCGCGCTTCAAAGCCTCGGCTTGCTCGACTCCTAGATCGAGGCCACCCGCCGCCAAGCCGGCGTCGAGCCGGTGGGTGTGGAGGAAGCGGCCGATCTCGGCCACCTCCCAGCTCCGTGCGACGGTCATGCCGGTTCGCCCGCTTCGAAGAGCAGAGCGTGGAGCCGCTCGCGCGTCGGTGCCCACAGCCCGTCGCCGAGCAGCGGCGGGACATAGCTGCCGAACCCGCCCCAGGGTTCTATCCGGCGCGGCCCCGCGACCAAGAGGTGCAGGTGCGGGTCGTTGCCGCTCGCCACCCGCGCCGGCACGTGCTGGACCAGCAGCACCGCGACGTCGTGTTCATGGGTCCATCGCCGCGCCAGGGTGCGGCCGAGCTCCCACTGACGGTGCAGTCGCTGCGGCCGCCAAGTCAGCGTCGCATAGGCGAGCAGCGCCTTGCCGTCGGCCGGGTGCTCGACGTCAACCGCCTCGAACAGCGCCCACGGGCAGCCGAGCCGATCGTCGGCGCCGGCCGGCAGCAGCACCTCCGCCCGGTGCGCGGTGATGCTCCAGCTTGACGGGTCAGCCGACGCCGGCGCGAGCTTGGCACGGGCGAACGCGGCGGCGCTGTTGGAGTGGCCCTGGTGCATCGGCCGCAGCGTGCCGACCATGCAGCGCGGACCGGAACAGCCGGCCGGCTCGCCGACCAGGGCGAGGTGGCTGTGCGGGTTGGCCGGATCGTACGGCTGGTCCTTGTTGACCGGGCTCGGCTTCGCCATCACCGCGCCTTTCCGGCGGCGAGGATGCAGCCGATTTCCCGCGCGGCGCGGGCGATGCCGATCTCCCGCTCCGCCAACGACGCATAGGGCGGCACCATGTCCAGCAGCAACCGCTCGCTCGTGGCCGCGACCGAAGCACCGTAGCCGAACGGCGCCAGCCAGAGCTGGCCGGCAGGGCCGGTCCACAGCGCGAGGTTCACCATCGGCCATGGCGCGTGCGGCAGCGCGGCGAGCGTCAGGTCGGCGGTGACCGGCAGCGCGCCGTCGAAGCGGTCGCCGATCCGCAGCAGCACGACGTCGAGCCGGCCCAGCGCGGCGAGCTGCTCGGCGGCCTTGCGGAACAGCGGCGCCGGCATCGCGGTCGCGACCAGCATCGCCTCGCGCTCGGGCAGGGTGAGCCCGTCGGGAAGGCCGTCGAGGTACTGGAGGTCGCGGGAGCCGTCGATATCGAGGGCGGCGAGGACATAGTCGAGCGCCGTAGACGCCGCCGTGCACGCCGGCGGGTAGAGGGTAGCCATAGAAAAGGGCCTTCATCTGCTTGGGCCCGCGACCGGCCGGTCGCGGGCAAGCCCTTCCGGTGTTTTCCTTCCACCTTCCGGGCTCGCTCACACGGCCCAACCTGCTCCACTTCTCTTCGCCTGGTCCGTGTATGGATGCCCGCGCTGCGAACGAGCGCGTTAAAAGCTAGCTGGTGTTACGCGCCGGTCATGTGGTCCAGACGGTGGACAGAGCAGACGGTCTGCTTCAAACTTGGTGGAAAGCGGTCCGTCCGCCTTTGCTCGGTAGAGCAGCTAAGCGGCCGCTTGTTCAGCCGCGTTGTCAGGGCAGCTACGACGCTCTGTGAATGCGTTCCTGCAACTTGGACTCCTGGGCTCGGTTGAGAGTGGCCGCAAGACGTGGGCGGGCTCCTCCTGTACCGTCCAGACCCGCTCCGTTTCGAGCCGGTCCTGCTTCGTCGAGCTTGGCACGCCAA
>CAXTTU010000254.1:0-5165 GCA_964247225.1 uncultured Sphingomonas sp.
CGAGCAGCCGTTCGCCCTGGTCGGTGGGCGAGACGCTGCGGGTGGTGCGGTGGAAAAGCTGCACACCGACCCGGTCTTCCAGGCGCTTGATGATCTGGCTCATGGCCGAGGGCGTGATGCCGATCGTCCGCGCGCCGCCGACGAAGCTGCCGGCGCCGGCGACGGCGCGGTAGGCCTCCAACTCGTGAAGCAGCATCGATCGCATGACGGCGTCCATTACCAATCCCTGGCGATAGGGTCCATGTAGAAAACCGCCTATTATTTCGCTGGAGCCGCCCCGCTATCTTCAGCCCGGACAGAAGGAGGCTCGCAATGCCGGACGGCACGTACACGACATTCAGCAGGCAAGATGCCGACGGCGTCGCGAGGATCGTCTTCAACAACCCGCCTCTGAACCTCGTCACGCCGACGATGATCGCGGAACTGACCAGGCTTCTGGACGAGTTGCGGGCCGACGACGCGGTGCGCGTCGTGCTGTTCGAAAGCGCCAATCCCGACTTCTTCATCGGCCACGCCGACTTGAACCTCTTCCTCGCGCCGCGCGAGGCGGTGCCGCCGAAGGGCAACGCGCTTAACCCGCTCCAAACCCTCCTGGAGGCGCTGCGCACTCTGCCGCAGGCGACGATCGCAATACTCGACGGCCGGGCGGTCGGCATCGGGCCGGAGTTCCTGACATCGTGCGACATGGCCTTCGCGTCCGACCGCTCGGTGCTGATGCAGTTCGAGACGGCGATGGGCGTCCTGCCGGGCGCGACCGGCTCGCAGCGGCTGCCACGGCTCCTCGGCCGGATGCGGGCGCTGGAGGTGATCCTCGGCTGCGACGAGATCACCGCCGGCATCGCCGAGCGCTACGGGCTCGTCAACCGCGCGATGCCAGTGGCCGAGCTTCGGCCGTTCGTGGAGCGACTGGCCAAGCGGATCGCGACGTTCCCGGCCGCAGCGATCGCGCTGAACAAGATCGCGGTCGACGCTGCCGACCACCTGCCGATCCATCTCGGGCTTCTGGAGGAGACGCACGCGCTGAACCAGATGCTGGTCGGCGGCGAAGCGCAGCGCCGCATGGCGGCCTTCCTCGCCATGGGCGCCCAAACGGTCGACTTCGAGAAACACGAGTTCGCCGCCGCGCTCGACAAGCTGCAGGCGGACTGATCCTACCGCACCCAGGAGACGACAACCATGGCGGACACGCGCTCCCCGAAGGAGACCATGCAGACGCTGGCCGACGACATCACGGTCGGCCGCTACGACGACCTTCATCTGCTCTACGCGCCAGACACGCTGGTCCAGCACCCCCAGGCGCGGAACGAGAGCGCCCGTCTCGAAGGAAGGGACGCGCTGAAGCAGCATTTCGATCGCTTCTTCTCGACCGGTGTGAAGCTGCGCGCGACGCCGATCCGGTTCATCGAGACGAGCGACCCCGAGCTCGCGGTCGGTACCTTCACCTACCACGGCGAGAACGGCTTCGGGATGGATTGCTTCGATCTCGAGGCCTGCTTCATCTGGCGCGTGCGGAACGGCGTGGTGATCGAATCCCAGGACTACCTCAGCACCCCCTTGGCACCGCGCGACTGACCGGAGGTATCCATGCCCAACACCGTCGATCCGAACCAGACCACCGCCGAGCGCCGCCGGCGCGGCGAGGCGATCGTCGAGGAACTTACCCGCGGCGCGGCGCGCCCGCCCTCGCTCGACGCGCTGGAGCGGGACTACCCGTTCCTGTCGAACGCCGTCACCGCCTTCGCGGTCGGCGAGATCTTCGACCGCACTGTCCTCGACGTCCGCACGCGCCAGCTTGCGCTCTGCACCGCCTTCGCCGCGCTCGGCCTCACCGACTACGTCAAGATCCACGCGTCCTACGCGCTGAACCATGGAGCCACCGAGGACGAGGTGCGCGAGATCGCCAACATCGTCGTCATCCCCGGTGGTTTCCCGCGCGCGATCCAGGCCTCGCAGGCGATCTCCGAACTGCTGGCGACGCGCAAGGGCTGAGCCGCCGAACCGGGAAACGCCCGTTCGGGAGAGAGGCCAGCCAAAAGGTCCGACCGGACGGGTCCGCAACGTTATGGGAGGACCAATGGCACATCACGATCTGTCCGGCTTAGTGGCGCTGGTGACCGGCGCGTCGGGCGACATTGGTACTGCCACGGTGCGGCTGCTGGCGGTGCGCGGCGCGCACGTCGTGGCGGTCGACGTGTCGCCGCCCGACCCGGACCGCTCCGGCGCCGGTGCGACAGACGGGGACGACGCCCCACCGGGCGACATCGTGGGGCTTGTCGCCGACGTTTGCGACGAGAGCGACGTCGCCCGGATGGTCGGCGGCGCGCTCGAGCGCTTCGGCCGCATCGACATCCTATTCAACAATGCCGGGATCGCCGGCCCCGTCGCGCAGACCGAGGACTACGCCCGCGCCGACTTCGAGCGCGTGCTGAGCGTCAACGTGACGGGCGTGTTCCTGTGCATGAAGCACGTCCTGCCGGTGATGTACGCGCAAGGGCGCGGCAGCATCGTCAACGCGTCCAGCATCGTCGGGATCACCGGCTTCGCCGGCATGATCGCCTACGCCGCTTCCAAGCACGCGGTGGTCGGCCTGACGCGCTCGGCGGCGCTCGAGGCCGCGCCCCGCAACGTCCGCGTCAACTGCATCAATCCGGGTCCGATAGCCAGCACCATGATGGACCGGATCGACACGGCCCACGGCAACGCGGTGGCCGCCGACCGCGCCGCGTTCATGCCGGCCCGGCGCTATGGCAGGCCCGAGGAGGTGGCGGCCCTCGTCGCCTTTCTCGGCTCGCCGCCGGCCAGCTTCTGCAACGGCGGCTTCTACACCGTCGACGGCGCACTTTCCGCCGCCTGACGCGACCCGCAACCCCTGACACCAACGGAGTCCGACATGCAACGTTCGGAAACCCACGGGCAGATGATCGTCGATTGGAACGTGCCGATCGCGATGGACGACGGCCTGACGCTGCGCTGCGACGTCTACCGGCCGCTGACCGATGGGCGCTATCCCGTGCTGCTCAGCCACGGCCCCTACGCGAAACTGCTGCATTTCAAGGACGGCTACGTCACCGCCTGGGAGAAGATGATCGGGGACTACCCGGAGGTTCTGGCCGGCTCGACCTCGAACTTCCAGGTCTGGGAAGTGGCCGATCCGGAGAAGTGGGTGCCGCACGGCTACGTCTGCGTCCGGGTCGACAGCCGCGGCGCCGGCCGTTCGCCGGGCCGGCTTGATCCGCGCTCGCCGCGCGAGACGGCCGACTTCGCCGCCTGCGTCGAATGGGCGGGCGCACAGCCATGGTCGAACGGCCGCGTCGGCCTGAACGGCATCTCCTACTACGCGATCAACCAGTGGCAGGTGGCCGCGCTCCAGCCGAAGCACCTTTGCGCGATGTGCGCGTGGGAAGGCGCCAACGACAGCTACCGCGAATTCTTTTACCACGGCGGCATCTACTCGACCTTCGCGCAGAACTGGTACGACATGCAGTTGAAGAGCGTTCAGCACGGCCTGGGCGCGCGAGGGCCGCGCAGCCGGCTGAACGGCGAACTGGTCGCCGGCCCGGACACGCTGACGGAGGACGAGCTCGCCTTCAACCGGATCGACATGGCGCGCGAGCTTCTCGGGCATCCGCTGGACGACGACTACCACCGGGAGCGGTCGGCCGACCTGTCGCGGGTCGTCGTGCCTGTGCTGACGGCCGCGAACTGGGGCGGGCAGGGGCTGCACACCCGCGGCAACTTCGAGGGCTTCATGCGGGCGGCCTCGCCGCAGAAATGGCTGGAGGTCCACGGCATCGAGCACTGGACGCACTTCTACACCAACTACGGTCTCGACCTGCAGCGGCGCTTCTTCGACCGGTTCCTGAAGCAGGAGGACAACGGCTGGGACGCGCAGCCGCCGGTCACCCTGCAGGTCCGGCACGTCGGGGAGCGCTTCACGGAACGCCCCGAGCGGGACTGGCCGCTGCCCGGAACGGCGTGGACGCGCTACCATCTCGATCCGGCCAGTCACGTCCTGAGCCGGGAAGAGCCGGACGCGGGAACGCCCGTGTCGTTCGCGGCGCTCGGCGACGGCGTGACCTTCCTCAGCGCGCCGTTCGAGCGCGAGACCGAGTTCACCGGACCGATCACGGCGAGGCTGAACATCTCATCGACGACAAGCGACGCCGATCTCTTCCTCGTGGTCAAGCTGTACGCGCCCGACCTCAAGGAGATCACCTTCCGCGACGCGCTCGACGCCAACACGCCGATCGCGCAGTGCTGGCTGCAGGCCTCGCACCGCCGCCTCGACCCCGAACGGAGCCTGCCGTTCAGGCCGTGGCACGCCCATGCCGAGCGCGAGCCGCTGGTTCCGGGCGAGATCTATCCGGTCGACGTCGAGATCTGGCCGACCTAGATCGTCGTGCCGGCCGGCTACCGCATCGGCCTCGGCGTGCGCGGCCGGGACTACGTCTACAGCGGCGGGCCGAGCGGCGGCCTGTCGAACATGAAGAACCGCTTCACCGGCTGCGGCCCGTTCCTGCACGACGACGCCCGCGACCGGCCCGCCGACGTGTTCGGCGGCACGACGACGATCCACTTCGATCCGGCGAACGCCAACTACGTCGTCTTGCCGCAGATTCCCGCCGGTCCGGACCGGCGCGCTCCGGTCGAGTCCTAGTTCACCTTCAGCTCAAGATCGGAAAAGCACCATGGCGTTTCAGCCCATCAATCCGGCCGACGGCACGGTCGTCGCGATCTTCGACGAGATGGGGGACGAGGAGCTTCGGACGGCCCTGCAAACGGCCGAGGACTGCTATCGTCACGGCTGGCGCCTGCGCACGGTCGCCGATCGGGCGCAGATCCTGCGAAAGGCGGCGCAGGCGCTCCGGGACAACGCCGACGAGTACGCCGGCTACGTCACGCGGGAGATGGGCAAGCTGGCGGGCGAGGCGCGCTACGAGATCGAGCTCTCGGCGGCGATCCTCGACTACTACGCGACCTGGGGACCGGACTTCCTCCGTCCGCAACCGATCGAGGACGCGCCGAGCGCGAAGGTGGTGACGGAGCCGCTGGGCGTCATACTGGCGATCGAGCCGCGGAACTTCCCTTGCCACCAGCTCGCATGAAAGCCTACCGCTTCGACGCCTTCGGCGGTCTCGACCACCTCGTGGCGCACGAGGAAGAGG
>CAXTTU010000255.1:0-5156 GCA_964247225.1 uncultured Sphingomonas sp.
ATTTGCACGCGTTGCTGACCAGCTCGGTGACGATCACGCCGAGCGACACCGCGCGATCGGTCGGCAACCGGATCGGGTCGGCGTCGAGGCGGAGGGTGCGCGGCGCGGCGTCGGTCGACCAGGTCGCGCGCAGTTCCTCGACCAGCGCGGCGAGATACTCGCGCATGTCGACGCTCTCGACATCGTCGGAGGTGTAGAGCCGCCGATGCACCTGCGCGATGGCGCTGATCCGCCGTTGCGTGTCGGCGAGCGCGTCCTTGGCGGCAGCATCGGCGAGCGCGCCCGATTGCAGCGCGACCATCGCCGAGACGAGCTGGAGCGAGTTGGCGACGCGGTGGTTCACTTCCTTGAGCAGCGCCTCCAGCCGCGCATTGCTCGCGCGCAGCTCCGCCTCGGCGCTCGCCTTGCCCTGCTCCAGCGCGGTGCGCGCGAGCACCTGGTCGAACGAGGCGGCGAGCAGGTCGAAGAAGTCGTCGCCCACCGTCTTGACGACATAGTCCGCCGCCCCCGCCTTCAGCGCGGCGACCGCGATCCGGCCTTCCTCCGACCCGGTGACATAGACCACCGCGGGCGTGCGCGGGAGCGCGCGGAGCTGTTCGAGCGTCTCCAGCCCGTCCATCCCCGGCATATAATGGTCGACCGCGATCAGGTCGAACGGCTCGGCGGCGGCAAGCGCCACCCCCGCCGCGCCGCCGTCCGCTGGCGTCACGTCATAGCCGCGACGCGTCAGCGCGCGCTGCGTCAACCGCCGCAGCCCGGCATCGTCGTCGATATAAAGAACGCGTGCGCCCGTCACCCATGCTCCTCGATGTCGGGGACCTGGATCACCGACAGGAATAGTCCGAGCTGGCGGATTGCCTGCGCGAAGCTCTCATAATTTACGGGCTTGGTTATATAAACATTACAACCAAGGTCATAGCAGCGCTGAATCTCGACCTTGTCGTCGGTTGTGGTCAGCACCACTACCGGCGCGCGCCGCACCGCGCCTGCGCTCTCCGCCTTGATCTTGGCCAGGATGTCGGTCCCGCTCATGTCTGGGAGGTTGAGGTCGAGCAGGATCAGCGCGGGGCCGTTATGCGTCGGTCCTTCGCGATGGTTGAACAGATATTCGAGCGCGCTGGTGCCGTCGGTGAAATGGCGGATGTCGTTGGAGATGCCCGCGCGGCGAATGTTCTTCTCGATCAGCCGCGCATGGCCCTCGTCATCCTCGATCATGACGATGCTGACGCTGTTATGTGCGTTCATGAAAGGTCAGGTCCCGTACACGGCTGGCAGGTGGAGACGGAAGGTCGCGCCTTGCCCGAGTTCCGATGACATGTCGACGGTGCCGCCGAGGCGATAGGCGAGCGCGCGGACATGCGCGAGGCCGATCCCCTCGCCGGGCTTGTCCTGCGCGCCCGAGCGGCGGAACAGGTCGAACACGCGGCTGTGGTCGGCGGGCGCGATGCCGCGGCCGTTGTCGGCGACCAGGTAGCTGACCCGGTCGCCCCGCTGCTCGCCCGATACGGTGATGCGTCCGGGGCGGCCGGGCTGGAGATATTTGGCGGCGTTCTCGAGGAGGTTGGAGAGGATCTGCTCCACCGCCAGCCGGTCGCTGACCACCGTCGGCAGCGGCTCGACGGTGACGACCGTGCCCTCCGCGTCCAACTGGTGCGCCATCGTATCGCGGATGCCGCCCACCAGCGCGTCCATGTCGAGCCGCTCGGGGGTGATGACCCGCCGCCCCTCGCGCGACAGCCGCAGGATCGCGTTGATCAGCCGGTCCATCTTGCCCGTCGCGGTGCGGATGAACGCGATCGATTCGGGCAGGTCGATGCGCGCCGCCTCCTTCGCGTCGAGCGTCAGCAGCGCGGGGGCGTCCGCCTCCACCCGGTCGACCAGCTCGCCCAGCGGGGCGGCGGCGGTCTCCAGCTCGGCGGTGAAGCCCATCACGTTGACGAGCGGCGAGCGCAGGTCGTGGCTGACGATATAGGCGAAGCGCTGGATCTCCTCGTTCGCGCGGCTGAGGTCGGCGGTGCGCGTCGCGACCTGCTCCTCCAGCGTGTCGTTGAGCGTTCGCAGCCGGTTGCGCGAGGCGGTGAGGTCGCGGGTGAAACGCAGGACCACCAGCAGCGACACGATCGCGACGAGCAGCAGGATCAGGCCCGCGACGGTGAGCACCTCGTAGAACAGGCGCACGCTCGCCTGCTGGTCCGCGTCGCGCACGCGCAGCAGCTGGTGTTCCTCGGCGTTCATCCTGCCGAACACGTCACGGATCGCGCGCAGGCGTTTGTCGGACAGCTCGGCGGCAAAGCTGCGTATCGCCTCGTCGCGCTTGCCCGCCGCGACAGCCGCGAAGCTGGCGCGCTGGCGCGCGAGCTGAACCGCGATCAACGCGCGGACCTGGCCGAGCGCCGCCTGCTGGCGCGGGTTGTCGGAGGTCAGCGACGCGATCCGTGCGAGCGCCCGCGGGAGCTCGCCCGAGGACTCGGCATAGGAGGTGGTGAAATTGGCATAGCCCGGCGCGAGGATGACCCCGCGCCGCGACGTCTCGCCCTCCTCCAGCCGTCGTTCCGCGTCGGCGATCGCGTTCTCGACGCGATAGCTGTGGCCGACCCAGAAATTGTGCGTCTGGTTCTGGCGCGTGACCCAGGCGGCCGCGACCCCGGCGGCGACCAAGCTGAGGAAGCCGAGCGCCATGAACGCGAGCAGCACGCGGTTGAACCGCGCTTCCGACACGGCGAGGCGGTCGCTGATCGGCATGAGCGCCACCTGTGTCAGCGCCGCCCGGATGTGCGGGGGCGGGGGCGGCACTCCGTCGGTCGGTTGTTGGTCACTCGGCCCCCTGTACGTGGGGGTGGGTAGCAGGGGGCGGGGTGGATGGCAAAGGGGGGGGGGAGGGGGGCAGATAGAAGGGGCGTCGCGGCGGAGCCGCGCCGTCGATCGTCGCTTCGCGACGTCGGCCGGGCTGGCGCGAGTCAGCCGGGCGTGGCCGGCTGCCGCGCTGCGCTAAAGCAACAACTCCTGCGCGGTCATCCTCCCCACATGCCCACCCCCACGCCGCCTTGCCATCTCCGTCTCGGCCGTGAAGCGCACGTCAGGGTCGCGGTCGGACAGGAAGCCCACCAGCACCTCCTCCTCGATCTCGCGCCATTCCTTGCCCCGGTCGGGGCCATAGCGGACGCGCGGGAGCAGGCCCGGCAGCCGCGTCCACTCGACCAGCTGCGCAAGGCTCGCCTCGTTGAGCATGTCGCGCAGGTGGTGCGCGGTGACATAGGCGTCGGGGAACGCGCGGTGCGAGGGGAGTCCGCGCTCATGCACCAGCCCGTGCGGGCGACGCCAATAGCGCAGCACCTGATTGGAAAAGGCGGGGCTGTCGGGCCATAGCCGCAGCGCGCATTTCCAGGTGCAGATCCAGTCCGCGTCGCCTGTCAGGTTCGGCGTGCAATATTGCTCCTCGAAGCTCGACCGGTGCGCCGCGAGCGCGAGTCGGCGAGGATAGGGGTCGAGTACGCGGCGTGCGACGTCGTGCCACCACGGGGCGTCCGCGACCTGCTCGTCGAGGATGTGATGCACCGCCTGCGTGATCGGCGGAATCGAGCGGCCCGGGTTGACGAACAGCGCACCGCCCTCGCCCTGCAGCGCCCAGCGCCCGTCGGGCCCAAGCGCGACGTCCTGCCAGCCGATCTCGATCACCGCATGCGCGGGGGGGGCGTTGCCGGTAGTCTCTAGGTCAATAACGCGGACAATCTGGGGAAGGGGCATCAGCCGCATGTGGGCGCGAGGGCCCGGACGCGCCAGCCCGCGAACGCGATCCACGACAACATCCGATCCGGAGGCAACTCCCGCCCGAGTGGGCGCAACCCCCGTTACGCTCTCCGAAAAACGGGGAGCGAATGACCGCACAGTTCAGGCTGCCTGCCGACGCTCATGCCCGTTTGGGCGCGGCGGCGCTATTGGTCGCGACCGCGCTGGACTGCAGCGTTGCGGAGGCGGTCGGCTGGGTCGAGGAATCGGCCGCACGGCTCCGCCCGCTGCCGCGCGAAGCACCCGAACGCTACGCCGCGCGGCTGCTCAAGGTGCGCTCGATGCGCGCCGAGCTATTGGGGGCGGCGATCTTTCAGGACCTCGCCTGGGACATGCTGCTCGACCTGTATGTCCGCGAGGCGGAAGGGCGGCGCGTCAGCATCACCAGCCTGACCATCGCCTCGGGCGGCGCACCCACCACCGCGCTCCGCCATCTCGACAAGCTATTGTCCCACGGGCTCGTGACGCGCACCGCCGACGCGGAAGACGGTCGCCGCAGCTGGATCGGCCTCACCCCCGCCACCCGCGCCGCGATCACCGAACTGATGGAGCGGCTGTACGAGCTGGGGTGAGGGGTTAGTGCCCCGCCTGCGCGCCGCGCTTTACCCCACTCAGCGCCAGCTGCGCGTCCACCTGCGCCATCAGCCGCTCGACCCCCGCTTCGTCCTTCGCTTCCGCGCGCGCGACCAGCACGTCCTGCGTGTTGGACGCGCGCAGCAGCCACCAGCCGTCGTCGGTCGTCACGCGCGCGCCGTCCGTCCGGTCGACCCGCGCGCCCTCGTCGCCAAGCCGTTCGAGCACCTCCTCCACCACCGCGAACTTGCGCGTGTCGTCCACCTGAAACCGCATCTCGGGCGTGGTGACCAGGACCGGCATCACATCCTTGAGCTCGGTTAACGAGCGACCGCTCGCGCGCACGGCGCCGATCAGTCGGAGGGCGGCATATTGCGCGTCGTCAAAGCCGTACCAATCGTCCGCGAAGAAGATATGCCCGCTCATCTCGCCCGCGAGCGGCGCGCCCGTCTCCTTCATCTTGGTCTTGATGAGGCTGTGCCCGGTCTTCCACATCAAGGGCGTGCCGCCCAGTTCGGTGATGCGGTCGAACAGCGCCCCGCTCGCCTTCACATCGGCGATGATCGTCGCGCCCGGCTCTGCGCGCAGCACCGGCTCGGCGAGGATGCCGAGCAGCTGATCGCCCCACACCACGCGGCCCAGCCCGTCGATCGCGCCCAGCCGGTCGCCGTCACCGTCGAACGCGACGCCGAAGTCGAGCCCCTTGTCGGCCACCAGCGCCTTTAGCTGTTCGAGGTTCTTCTCCTCGGTCGGGTCGGGATGGTGGTTGGGGAAGCGCCCGTCGACCTCGGCGAACA
>CAXTTU010000256.1:0-5149 GCA_964247225.1 uncultured Sphingomonas sp.
TATTTCAGAGATGCGACAACATCCGGGCTTGATCGACTCTGCCTGCGCTTCATAACGAGTCCCATCGCGCCGGCCTTCCGCCGCGCGGTCGCTTGAACATCGCGAGGACCGGAGCGGCTTTGGCCGCAACGGAGGAGCTTTGCCGGTAGAACATTGGGGGCCGCGCGGGGGTGCTTCGCGGTCGGGGGAGAGGTGCGCGTGGCGCGAACGGGCGGAACGGACGACAGCGACACCGCCAGGGCCTGGGCACGGGTGCGTGGAAACCTGCGCGAGTCGGCGGGCGCGCGCCTGTTCGAACAATGGCTGAAGCCCATGGAGCTGCTCGAGACGGGAGAGGCCGACACGATCCGGCTCGCGCTGCCGTCCGCGTTCATGACCAACTGGGTCCGCAATCATTACGCCGACCGGCTGCTCCACGAGTTCCGCGCGGCGTTGCCGGGAGTGCGGAGCGTCGCGATCGAGACGCGAGTC
Source organism: uncultured Sphingomonas sp. (assembly GCA_964247225.1). Classification (GTDB taxonomy): domain Bacteria; phylum Pseudomonadota; class Alphaproteobacteria; order Sphingomonadales; family Sphingomonadaceae; genus Sphingomonas. The sequence goes on from CAXTTU010000256.1 coordinate 472, forward strand.
GCGGGCGCGGCACCGACCGTGCTCACCGCGCCCGCGCAGCCCGTCGCCGCCACCGCGACCCCGACGCCCGAGCGACCGCAGCTCGATGCGCGCTTCACCTTCGCGCGCTTCGTGGTCGACGCCTCCAACCGCGTCGCGTTCAACGCCGCGCGCGCACTTGCCGAGCCGGGCGCACCCCGGTTCAGCCCGCTGTTCCTCCACAGCGGCACCGGACAGGGCAAGACGCACCTGATGCACGCGATCGGCCATGCGTTCCTCGCCACCAACCCGGGCGCGAGCGTGCTGGTCATGTCCGCCGAGCGGTTCATGTACGAGTTCGTCTCCGCCTTGCGCGCGCGCGACACCTTTGCGTTCAAGGCGCGGCTGCGCTCCGCCGACCTGCTGCTGATCGACGACCTTCAGTTCATCGCGGGCAAGGATTCGACGCAGGAGGAGTTCTTTCACACGATCAACGAGGTGATGGCGGCGGGCAAGCGGCTGGTGATCTCCGCCGACCGCTGCCCGCAGGCGCTGGACGGGGTGGAGCCGCGCATCCTCGGGCGGATGGCGGGGGGCCTCGTCGCGGACATCAAGCCGCCCGAACTGGGGCTGCGCCGCGCGGTGCTGGACAGGAAGCTCGCCGACCTGCCCGATTGCCGCGTTCCCGCCGACGTGCTCGACCTGCTGGCGACACGCATCCACCAGAGCATCCGCGAGCTGGAGGGCGCGCTCAACCGCGTGGTCGCCTATGCGACGCTGACGGGGGAGGCGATCGACCTCGACTTTGCGACGGCGACCTTGGGTGACGTGCTGCGGGGCGCGCAGCGGCGGGTGACGATCGAGGAGATCCAGAAGCTAGTCTCCGCGCATTTCGAGCTCAAGCCCGTTGACCTCGTTTCCGACCGCCGCGCGCGCGCGGTGGCGCGTCCGCGGCAGATCGCGATGTACCTGTCCAAGCGGCTGACCACGCGCTCGCTGCCCGAGATCGGGCGCAAGTTTGGGGGGCGGGACCACAGCACGGTGATCCACGCTGTGCGGCGGGTGGAGCAGCTGCGCGATTCGGACGCGGATGTGGACGGGGCGGTACGGGTGCTGATGCGGCAATTGGAGGGGTGAGGTAATTCTGAAGCCAGCCCAAGCCGTTTACCGCTCGTACTTACTACCGCGCGACAGCCGATCCTCCACGTCCACTTCTGTGCGGCGGACCACATCTTCGATGTTCTCGACGCGCTCGTTCACGTCCTTGCGCACCACGATCTCTTCGACGACGCGGGCGTCCTTAGCCACCACGGCCTCCTCGGCGGTTTCGATCATCTCGATCGTGCGCTCGCGGAATGCGTCGCCCCCCGCAACCGAGAGCGGCCGGTCAGCCGCGCGACGCTCCACCTCGACGTGCTCCTCACGCAGGCGCACGCTCTCATGGATCGGCTGCCCGAGCACTTCGGAGCGTACGCGCACCCCGACGCGCTTTGGGTCATCTTGCCGGTCGATACGGTTCGTTTCGAACGCTCCGTAAATTTCCCAAAGCGAAGCACTGCTTACCTGCAACCCAATCGCTCGTTGCGCTTCCAGCAGCGTCGGCGCGGCTAGCGCCCGCGCGCGTTCTGCCCCCCGCTCCAGCACCGCCGCGACCTCGCCCCGGTCGGCGAGCAGCGCCGCCATCCGCTCGCGGATCGGCGCGACGGTCGCGACCGCGAGGTCGGCCAGCGCGGGCTTGAACGCGCCGAAGCCCTGCCCCGCGTACTCCGCCAGCACCGCGTCAGGCGCACGCCCGGCGAGCGCGGCGTAGATGGTGACGAGGTTCTTCGCCTCCGCCCGCCCCTCCAGTTCCGCCATCGTCTCGGGCAGCGGCGGCGCATCGGTGCGCGCCTTGCGGAGCTTCTGTATGATGAGGTCGTCCGGGTCGGTAAGGCTGATGCGGCTCATGTCGGACGGGTCGGACTTGCTCATCTTGGCGGTCCCATCGCGCAAGGACATGATGCGCGGCGCGGCTGAGGAGACGAACGGCTCCGGCAAGGGGAACAGGTCGATGCCGTAGTCGGTGTTAAACTTTGTCGCGATGTCGCGGGCGAGCTCGAGATGCTGTTTCTGGTCGTGCCCGACGGGGACGTGCGTCGCGCGGTAGAGCAGCACGTCGGCGGCCTGGAGCACGGGGTAGTTGAACAGCGCGGTGCTCTGCGAATCGCCCTGTTTCCCCGCCTTGTCCTTCCATTGCGTCATGCGGCTCAGCCAGCCCATCCGCGCGGTGCCGCCGAGCAGCCAGGCGAGCTCGCTATGCGCAGGCACGCGCGCCTGGTTGAACAGGATCGCGCGGTCAGGGTCGATGCCGCATGCGAGCAGGACCGCCGCCATCTCGATCGTGTTGGCGGCGAGCTCCGCCGGATTGACCGGCTGGCTCAGCGCATGGAGGTCGGCGAGGAAGAACAGGCATTCGTCCTCCGCGCCCATCGCGTCCTGCATCACCACCCATTGCCGGATCGCGCCGAGATAATTGCCGAGGTGGAGATTGCCGGTCGGCTGAATGCCGGAAACGACGCGCATGGTCATCGCGAACTCGCTCTGCGCTGAAGGAGACTTCGCAGGTCGGCCACGCGGAACGCACCGGTCGCGAAACATGCCGCGCCATAGACGACCACGCCGGCACCGACCAGCAAGGCGAGCGCGACGCCGCGCCGCAACAGCGATCCGAGCAGATAGGGCTTGAGCAACGGCGTCACGAACATCAGCGCACCGCCCATCAGCAGCGCCGCGAGCGCCAGCCGAGGCGCCTTGCGCCGAAGCTGCGCGTCCAGCGTGAAATGGCCGCGCCGGGCCAGCGTGAGGTACAAGGACAGCACGTTGACGCTGGAAGCGACAGCGGTGGCGAGCGGCGGACCGACCTGGCCTATGCCATAGCGGCCCAGCAGCGGGATCAAGGTCACATTGCCGAGCAGGTTGATCGCCACCGAATACAGCGCCAGCCGGACCGGCGTCCGCGTGTCCGCGCGGGCGTAGAAGCCGGGCGTCAGCACCTTGACGAGCACGTAGCTCGGCAGCCCGATGGAGAAAGCGGATAGCGCGAGCGCGGCGCGGCGCGTATCCGCGGCGGTGAACTGGCCGTGCTGAAACAGGCCGCGCACGATCGGCTCGGCGGCGAACACAAAGGCGGCGGTGGCAGGGAGCGTGAGGAACAGGGCGAGTTCCAGCCCGCGGTTCTGGGTCTCCATCGCCTCCGCCTCGCGCCCCTCGCTCAGCAACCGCGAGACAACCGGAAGGAGAATGGTGCCGAGCCCGATGCCGATCATGCCGAGCGGAAGCTGGTTCAGGCGATCCGCATAGTAGATCGCCGAGATCGACCCGGCGGACAGCAGATTGCCCGCCAGCGCGGTCGAGATCGCAAGGTTGATCTGCGCCGCGCCCGCACCGGCCGCGGCGGGAATGATCAGCACCAGCAACCGGCGCACTTCCGGGTCGAGCCGGGGCCAGCGCAGCCGAAGCGAGACGCCCGCGCGGCGGCATGCCCACCAGAGCCAGGCAAGCTGCATCGCGCCGCCCACCGTCACCGATAGCGCCTGCGTCCGCGCGGTCGCGTAGGGGTCGCGCCCGTGAAGGAAGATCAACGCCCCGACCATCGCGACGTTGAGCAGGATCGGCGCGGCGGCGTTGACCCAGAACCGGTTGAGCGAGTTGAGGATGCCGCCCAGCAGCGACACCAGGCTGATCAGCATCAGATAGGGGATGGTGAACCGGGACAACGTGACCGCGAAGGCGAACTGGGCGGGGGTGGGGTGTTGCCGCTCGAACCCTCCCGACAGCCCCCAGGTGACGGGCCACGCCGCCGCGAGCATCAGCGCCGTGAACAGGGCGAGCACCGGAAAGAGCATCGCCAGCGCGCGTTCGGCGAAATCCACGCCCGCCGGAACGCCGCCGTCCTCCGCGACCTTGCGATTGAACAAGGGGATGAATGCGGCGGAGAAGGCACCTTCCGCGAACAGCGCACGAAACATGTTGGGCAGCCGGAACGCGACAAAGAAAGCGTCGGACGCGAAGCCCGCGCCGACATAGCTTGCCTGCAACGTATCCCGGACCAGCGCGAGCACCCGGCTGACGAGCGTCAGCCCGCCGACCGAGCCCAACGCTTTGGTGAGGTTCACTGGTCAGGCGTGCCCGGTGACGCTCACATTCGGGCCCGCGCCACCTTGTTGTTGCTGCATGTACAATTGCGCGAAGTCGATCGGCTCGAGCAGCAGCGCGGGAAAGCCGCCATCGCGGATCGTGTCCGCCACCACCCGGCGCGCGAAGGGGAACAGCAGACGTGGGCCCTCCGCGAGGAGGTAGGGCTGGATCTGGTCGGCGGGGACGTTGCGGAAACCGAACAGCCCCGAATAGGTGAGGTCGACGATGAACGCGACCGTGCCCTCCGAGTCCGCCTTGACCTCGATCTTGAGCGTCACCTCATGGACCTCTTCGCCGACCTGCTCCGCGCCGATGTTGAACTGGACGTCGATCGCGGGCGGGGTCTGCGACTGGTAGATCGCGGGCGCGTTGGGGTTCTCGAACGACAGGTCCTTGACGTACTGCGAGATCAGCCCGGCGGCGGGGGCGTTGTCCTCGCCATTCGCGATCGGCCCGAGGCCGGGGGTGGTTGCGTCGTCAGCCATGGTGCAGTCCTTGTCGTGGCGCCGCGCGCCGATCGGCGGGGCGCGTAGCAGGGGGCGCG
>CAXTTU010000257.1:0-5117 GCA_964247225.1 uncultured Sphingomonas sp.
CGCCCGCCGTGTCGCGCACCGCGTCCGCCTCGAAGCTCGCCATCGGCCAGGCGCAATAGTCTGCGGCGTACCACGCGCTCGGACGATGATTGCCGGACGCGCCCGGCCCGCCGAACGGCATGGTCCCCGCCGCGCCTACCGTCGGCCGGTTGCGGTTGACCACGCCCGCGCGCACCTCGGTCGCGAACCGCTCCCATAGCTGGGCGTCGTCGCTCACGAGCCCGGCGGCGAGCCCATAGCGCGTGTCGTTCGCCGCCGTGATCGCAGCGTCGAAGTCGGCAACGCGCCGGACCTGAAGCACCGGCGCGAAGATCTCCTCGTCGGGCGCGTCCACTCCCGTGACGTCGAGCAACGCGGGCGCGCGGAACGCCTCGCTCCGCCCCGGCAGGCGCTCGAACGGGGCCAGTACCCGCGCGCCACGCTCCACCAGCGTCGCGACCGCCACATCCGCGCGCCGCGCCGCGTCGGCGGTGATCAGCGGGCCCATGAATGGCTCGGGCGTCTCGTCCCACGCGCCCACGCGTAGCCGCGCGCTGAGCGCCAGCACTGCCGCGACGATCACCTCCCCCACGGCCCCCTCCGGCACGATCAGCCGCCGCGCGCACGAACAGCGCTGCCCGGCGGTGGCACAGGCGGACTGCACCGCCAGCGCCGCGACCGCCTCCGGATCGCCGTCCCACGCCACCAGCGGGTTGTTGCCGCCCAGCTCCAGCGCGAGGATCACGCCCGGTCGGGCCGCCGTCGCGCGCCTGAGCGCCGCGCCCGCCGCCGCCGAGCCGGTGAACAGGAGGCCGTCGATGTCCGCCCCCGCTAGCGCCGCCCCGGTCTCGCGCCCGCCCTGCACGAGGTTGAGCACGCCCGCGGGTAGCCCCGCCTGCGCCCACAACGCCGCCATCCGCTCGCCGACGCCGGGCGTCAGCTCCGACGGCTTGAACACGACCGTGTTGCCCGCCAGCAGCGCGGGCATGATGTGGCCGTTGGGCAGGTGCCCGGGGAAGTTGTACGGCCCCAGCACCGCCATCACGCCATGCGGACGGTGCCGCAGCACCGCCTCGCCAAACGGCGCAAACTTGTGCGTCTCGCCCGCCCGCTCCGCCTGCGCGGCCATCGAGGCGGCCGCCTTGCCGATCATCGAGCCGACCTCCGCGTCCGCCTCCCACAGCGGCTTGCCCGTCTCCTCCGCGAGCAGGCGCGCGATCGCGGCGCGATCGGCGGTGAGCGCGGCGGCAAACGCCTCGACCCGGGCGCGCCGCTCAGCGAGCGGTGTCCGCGCCCAGCCCGGAGCCGCCGCTCGCGCCGCCGCGACCGCGTCCGCGACATCGCTCACATCCGCTGCCGCGCCCGCCCAGACCTCGCGTCCGTAAGCCGGGTCGGTCGAGACAAACCGCTCGCCGCCGCCCACGCGCCATGCGCCCCCGATCAGCAACTCGCCTGTCATGCGGCACCTATAGACCCCTCATCGCGAGTACCCAACTCCTCCCCCGCAAGGGGGAGGTGGCGCGCCGCAGGCGCGACGGAGGGGGAGGACTCACAAGCGTTCGCCGGTCCTCCCCCTCCACCATGCTTCGCATGGTCCCCCTGCCCCTTGCGGGGGAGGAGCTGGGAACAATCGAATGCTAGCGAACCTCACACGCTTGCCGCCACCGCCGCGCGCCGGTACGCATCCCGCATGTCCGCCGCCGCGCACCGCGTCCGCGCTGCCCAGTCGCGCGACCTTCCCGCGCTGTACGAAATGGCGAAGCTCGCCGGGAGTGGCTTTACCAACCTGCCCCCCGACCGCGACGCGCTGCGCGCCAAGCTCGATCGCAGCGCGGCGGCGTTCGCGCGGGCGGAGGACAGCGTCGCCGACGACCTGTTCGTGCTGGTGCTGGAGAACGCGGGCGGCGAGGTGCGCGGCACCTGCCAGATCTTCTCCGCGGTGGGGCTGGCCGCGCCCTTCTACTCCTACCGCCTCGGCACGCTCACCCAGCATAGCCGCATCCTCGCGCGGACGTTCAGCGCCGACATGCTGTCACTCACCACCGACCTCGAAGGCTCGGCGGAGGTGGGCGGGTTGTTCCTCCACCCGGCGGAGCGCGCCGGGGGCCTCGGGCTGCTGCTCGCCCGCGCGCGCTACCTGTTCATCCGCGCCCACCGCGCGCGCTTCGCCGACCGCATCCTCGCCGAGCTGCGCGGGGTGATCGACGAGGCGGGCGCATCGCCTTTCTGGGACGGGCTGGCGGGGCGGTTCTTCGGGCTCAATTTCCAGGAGGCGGACCAGTTCAACGCGGTCAACGGGCACCAGTTCATCGCCGACCTGATGCCCAAGCACCCGATCTATACCGCGATGCTCCCCGACGCCGCGCGCCACGCGATCGGCCTGCCGCACCCGTCGGGGCGCGCGGCGATGCGGATGCTCGAGAATGAGGGCTTCGCGTTCGAGCGCTATGTCGACATCTTCGACGGCGGCCCGACCATGACCGCGCGCACGGACGCGGTGCGCTCGATCCGCGACGCGCGCGAGGCGAAGGTGACGGAGGTTCGCGATGGTAGCGAACAGGCGCTGGTCGCGACGGGGCACCTCGCGGAGTTCCGCGCGACGCTGGCCTGTGTCGAGCACCGTGACGCGGGGCTGGCGATCGACGCGGCGGGCGCGGCGATGCTGGGCGTCGCGCCCGGCGACCGGGTGTGGAGCGTGCCGCGGCTGTGAGGCCCGTCGAGGTCAACTTCGACGGCATTGTCGGGCCGACGCACAATTACGCAGGGCTCAGCCTCGGCAATCTTGCGGCGACGAAGAATGCGGGAGCACCCGCCTTTCCGCGCGCGGCGGCGCTGGAGGGGGTCGCGAAGATGCGGGCCTGCGTGCGGCTCGGGCTGGTGCAGGGCATTCTCCTGCCCCATCCGCGCCCGAACCGGCGCTGGCTGGCCGAGCTCGGCACCGACCCAGCCCACGCGGGGCGGCTATGGCCGTCGGCGGCGTCTGCGTCGGCGATGTGGGTGGCCAACGCCGCCACCGTCTCGCCCGCGCCCGACACGGCGGACGGACGCTGTCACCTCAGCGTCGCCAACCTCGTCACCATGCCCCACCGCTCGCACGAATGGCCGGAGACCTTGCGCCAGCTCCGCCTCGCTTTTGCCGACGAGCGGCACTTCACGGTCCACGGCCCCGTGCCGCCCCCGTTCGGCGACGAGGGCGCGGCCAATCACATGCGGCTCTGCACTAGCCATGGCGCGCCGGGGGTGGAGGTGTTCGTCTATGGCGAGCCGAACGCGCTCTACCCCGCGCGGCAGCACCGCGAAGCGTCCACCGCCGTCGCGCGCCGGCATGGGGTCGAGGCGCTGTTCGTCCAGCAATCGCCCGAAGCGATTGCGGCAGGCGTGTTCCACAACGACGTGGTCGCGGTGGCGAACGAGCGGGTCCTGCTCGCGCACGAACAGGCGTTCGTCGACCCTCAGCGATTTTACGCGCAGCTTCGCGAGCGCCTGCCCGAGGTGGAGATCATCGAAGTGCCCGCCGCCGAGGTGAGTCTCGCCGAAGCGGTCTCGAGCTACCTGTTCAACGCGCAACTGGTCTCGACGCCGGACGGCATGGCCATGATCCTGCCCTCGGAAGCGATGGCGACCCCGCGCGTCCGCGTCTGGGCGGAGCGCCAAGTCGCGGGCAACGGGCCGATCCGGCGGCTGATCCCCGTTGACGTGCGCGGGTCGATGGCGAACGGCGGCGGCCCGGCCTGCCTCAGGCTGCGCGTGGTGTGCGATCCAGCGACGGTGGACGCGCGGTTTCTGGTCGACGAGGCCAAGCTCGACCGCATCGCCGGGGTGATAGAGGCGCATTGGCCCGAGCGGGTCGGGGCGGAGGAGTTCGGGACGTTGGGCGAGTGGCCGGAGGCGGAAGCCGCGCGGCGGGCGTTGCTGGAGACGCTGGGGCTTAGCGAACTGGCGTGACTACCGCCCTAACGGCGCGTGGTCGATCCTCGGCAGCACATGGCGCGCGAACAGGTCCGCTTCCGCCGCGTGCGGGTAGCCGGACAGGATAAACGCCTCGATGCCCATCGCGCGGTATGCTTCGAGCTTGGCGAGCACCTGGTCCGGGTCGCCGACGATCGCCGCGCCGCAGCCCGAGCGCGCGCGGCCGACCCCGGTCCACAGGTTTGCTTCCGCATAGCCGTCGTCCGCCGCCGTCTCGCGCAGCGCCGCCTGCGCGGCCACCCCCGCCGAAGCCGCATCGAGCGACTTGGCCCGGATCGCCGCGCCTTGCTGCGCATCGAGCTTGGACAGCAGCCGGTCGGCATAGGCGCGCGCCTCCGCCTCCGTGTCGCGCACGATCACATGCGCGCGATAGCCGAAGCGGAGCGTGCGCCCGTGCTTCGCCGCGCGCTCGCGCATGTCGGCGATGATCGCGGCAACGGCTTCCTGCCGGTCGGGCCACATCAGGTACACGTCGCACCCCTGCGCCGCGGCCTCGCGCGCATCCGGGGAGAGGCCACCGAAGTAGAGCAAGGGCGCGCGGCCCGACACGGTGCCGACCCGCGGCGGGTCGACGTCCAGCTTCCAGAACTCGCCGTCGTGCGACAGATGCTCGCCGTTGAGCAACGTCTTCAGGATCGCCATCGCCTCGGCCGTACGGCGGTAGCGCGGCGCGCTGGCGAGCGTCTCGCCGGGCATGTCGGAGGAGATGATGTTGACCGTCAACCGCCCGCCGAGCAGCCGGTCGATCGTCGCGATCTGGCGCGCGAGCTGCGGCGGCCAGCTCTCGCCGACGCGCACCGCCATCAGCAGCGCCATCCGCCGCAGCATCGGCGCGATTGCCGCCGCAAAGGCGGTGGTGTCGATCCCGAGTTGATAGCCCGACGGCAGCAGGATGTTGTCGAACCCGCCCGTCTCCGCCTGGAGCACGATATCGCGGCAATGCTCCCAGCTCGACTTCAGCTTCGGGTCGGGGACGCCGAGAAACTCGTAATCGTCGTCGCACAGCGCGGAAAACCAGCTGATCTCGCAAGGCCCTGTCACGGCAGCTTCTCCCCGCGCGCGGCGGTCAGCACCGCGTACCAGTCCGCGCGGGTCCAGCGGACGCGGTACACCTCCGCCAGCTCGGCGAGCCGCTGCGCGTTCTGCGTACCGACGATCGGGATCGGGCG
>CAXTTU010000258.1:0-5106 GCA_964247225.1 uncultured Sphingomonas sp.
GGGCGGCGGCGACCCGCGCGGGGGTTTCAGCGAGCCTGGCGGCGCGGCGCTGCTCACGGCGCAGGCGACGCGCGGACGCACCCCGCTCGGTGAAGGAGAAACGCGCATAGGCGAGCGCCAACGCCGCACAGCCGAGCGCGACGCAAAAGGCGCGGTTGAGGGCGAGCACCCCGGCAAAGGCGGGCATCCCCGCATTGGCCTCCGCCGCGGTCCAGTAGCGCGTCGTCCAGCCGAACGCCGCGCCGCCGAACGGCTCGACATAGGCGATGCCCTCGCGCAGCTCGGGCTTGCTCGCGATCAGGCCGATCAGCGAGAAATACAGTACGAGGAAGACGATCACCGCCAGATAGCTGTACGTCATCGACCGCGTGATCGTCGCGACCGCAAAGAAGATCGCGGCGGTCAGGAACAGGTTGGGCAGCGCGAGCAGCAGGTAGGCATAGAGATAGTCGGCCACGCGCGTGGGGCCGAGCGTCTCCGGGTCGACCCAGGGCATCAGCGAGCCGAGCCACATCGCCAGCGGCACGACCAGGAACGCGGTCGCCGCCGCGCCGAACGCGCCCCCGAACCGCGCCAGGAGGTACGACGCCTTGGTGACCCGCGTAGTGCGGACCATCGCGCCGAAGCCGCTCTCGTCGTCGCGCACCACCACGTTCGAGACAAAGGCCGTGGTGACGAACATGAAGAACAGCGACATGGAGATGTGCGTGCGCGCGATGGCGGTGGCCGCGTTCTTGTGGACGTTGCCGCCGCTGCCGATCTGGATCTGGGGCACCGTCATCGACCCGAAGGTCAGGAGAAAGAACAGGATCGCGACGACCCAGAAGACCGGGTTACGCAGCTGATAGCGCAGCTCGAAGCGGGCGATCGCGCCGAACATCGCGGTCAGGCCGCGACGGAGGCTGGGGTGGCGGACACGCGGCGCGACCGCGCGAGCGTGGAGAAATACACATCCTCCAGCCCGCCCGGCGCGGCGCGAAAGCCGTGCCCCGGATCGCCATCGGCAAGGATGTGGATGATCGTGCGCCCCGCGAAGAGGCGGGTCGAGATCACCTCATGCTTCGCGCGCGCGTCCCCCAGCTCATCGCGCGCGATAGTCTTCGCCCATATCTGCCCGCGCGTCCGCTCGATCAGCTCGAGCGGCGCGCCCTCCAGCTGGATGCGCCCGGATGCAAGCACCGCCATGCGCGGGCACAGGTCCGCGACATCCTCGACGATGTGCGTCGACAGGATCACCACCACCTCGTCCCCGATCCCGGCGAGGAGGTTGAGGAAGCGGTTGCGCTCCTCCGGGTCGAGCCCGGCGGTGGGCTCATCGACGACCATCAGCCGCGGGTTGCCGATCAGCGCCTGCGCGATGCCGAACCGCTGGCGCATCCCGCCCGAAAAGCCCGCGATCGCCTTCTTGCGGTGCGCCCACAGGTTCGTCTGTTCGAGCAGGGTCTCGACCGTCGCACGGCGGTCGGCGGCGGACGCGATGCCCTTCAGCACCGCCATATGGTCGAGCATGTCATAGGCGGACACGCGCGGGTAGACGCCGAAATCCTGCGGCAGATAGCCCAGCGTCTCGCGCAGCCGCTCGGGCGCGGCGATCACGTCGATGTCGCCGAAGCGGATCGCGCCGGCGGTGGGCGTCTGCAAAGTCGCCACCGTCCGCATCAAGGTGGACTTGCCCGCGCCATTGGGACCGAGCAGCCCGAACATCCCCGCCGGAATCGACAGGCTCACATCGTCGAGCGCGCGCGTGCCGTTCGCGTAGACATGATTGACGCCGTTCAATTCGAGCATAGGTCCCCCCGGATCCACGACGAGCCTATCCATTTCCGATCGCCAAGCAATCCATTTCGTGACGGAAGAGTAACAGCTTCCCCGTCGGCATCGCGTCGAAGCTCGGCTAAGCCGGTGGCGTGGACCATGACATCCCCGCCCGCGTCGTCGCCGTCGCCAGCGATGGCGCGCACCGATTTTCCAAGCAGGTCCTGCCGGAAATCCGCATCGTCGACGGGCTCGGCGTGGCAGGCGACGCGCATGAGGGCGTTACCGTCAGGCATCGCTCGCGCGTTGCGGTCGACCCGTCGCAGCCCAATCTGCGGCAGGTCCATCTCCTCCACGCCGAGCTGCTCGACGAGCTGACCGGCAAGGGCTTTCGCGTCGCGCCGGGCGATCTGGGCGAGAACATCACCACGCGAGGGGTGGACCTCCTCGCATTGCCTCGTGGCGCGGTCCTCACCGTCGGCGACGCGGCGCTGGAGATCACCGGCCTGCGCAACCCGTGCGCGCAGATCGAGCGGTTCCAGCCGGGGCTGCTCGCCGCCGTGCTCGACCGCGGCCCCAATGGCGAACTGATCCGCAAGGCGGGCGTCATGGCGGTCGTGCGCGCGGGCGGCACCGTCCGCCCGGGCGACCGAATCACGGTCGAGCTCCCGCCCCCGCCGCACCTGCCGCTCGGGCCGGTATAGCGTAGGCGGCTGGGGCGAAGCGGGGATCAGCCCGTCCACTGGCTCGCGACCTCCGCCAGCTCCGGTCGCGGGCGCTCGACCAGCGCGCGTTCGGGGGTGCCGATGAAGAAGAAGCCGACAATCCGCTCCGGCGCGCGCCCGAACGCGTCGCGCACCCGTTCGTCATACGCAGCCCAGGTCGTCAGCCACCCGCCTGCATAGCCGTGCGCGTGCGCGGCGTGGAGCAGGTTCATCGCCGCCGCGCCCGCCGACAATTCCTGCTCCCACGCCGGAATCGGGCTCTCGACCGGCGAGAACAGCATCACCACCAGCGCCGGGGCCTGCCGCGCGAACTGCTCGGTCGCCTCCATGTCCGTCCGTCCCGCCGCGCGCGCCGCGTCCGCCAGCAGGCCTGCGAACGCGTCGCGTCGCTCGGGCGGCACGATCACGAACCGCCATGGCGCGAGCTTGCCATGATCGGGCGTCCGCGCGGCGAGCGCGATCATCCGGAGCAGCGCCTCGCGCGTCGGCCCCGGCGCGCCGAGGTCGCGCGGCTTGCCCGAGCGGCGAGTGGCGAGCGCGGCGAGCGGGGAGGACTGGTCGTTGAACATACGCAGCCGCTTAGCGAAGCGCGCCGGGCATTTACAGCCGCGCGCCCGCCGCTAGGTTCGCCCGCGAGCGCCGCGATGACAGACGGCGCGTGAGGGAGCGTTTCATGGTCGACAGCCCGACCGCCGACAGCCCGGCCGAGCCGGACATCAGCCACGTCCAGCCGCTCGCCGGCGCGACCTGGTTCGGCCACCCGCGCCAGCTGTCGCGCCTGTTCGCGATCGAGATGTGGGAACGGTTCGGCTTTTACGGAATGCGCGCGCTGCTCGTCCTGTACCTGTCCAAGCATTTCCTGCTTGGCGACCATCAGGCGAGCGGCGTCGTTGGCGGCTATCTCAGCCTCGTTTATCTCACCCCCGTTGTGGGCGGGCTGCTCGCCGATCATTACCTTGGCTCGAAGCGCGCGGTGAAGTTCGGCGCGCTGGTGATGGCGGCGGGCTATTTCCTGCTGTGCTTCGGCGGTGATCAGGCGCGGCCTTATGCGACGATCGACGGGCAGCGTTATGCGGTGACGCAGCAGGCAGGCGCGTCGGTGCTGGGCGAGCCCGGGCCGCAGACGGTGGCGGTAGGTGGCCGTGCGCTGACCATGCGCGGCCTCCCCGACGGGTCGGTCGACCTCGTCCGCGCGGATGGTGGGGTCGAGCGGCGGGTCGCGAAACAGGCCTTCAGCGCCGGGGCGGAGCGATCGGCCGCGGCCACCGCGTTGATGCTGTTCGCGCTCAGCCTGGTGGTGATCGGCAACGGCTTCTTCAAACCCAACATCTCCACCATCGTCGGCGCGCTGTACGCGCCCGGCGACCGGCGGCGCGACGCGGGGTTCACCATTTTCTACGCAGGCATCAACATCGGCTCGATCCTGGGCCAGCTTGCCTGCCCGTTCGTGGTCGACCGGTTCGGCTGGTGGGCGGGGTTCCTGACCGTGTCGGCGGGGCTGCTGGTAGGCTGGGCGCTGGTCCGCTTCGACGGCGGACGGCTCGCGGGCTATGGCGAGCCGCCCCCGCAGGCCGGGCGCGACCGCGCGCCGCTCATTTACGCAGCGGCGATCGCGTCGGCGGGGCTGTTCTGGCTGATATTCCAGAACGTGCTGGGCGCGCCGGAGGCGGCGGCGGGCAGCGGCGTGCTCGGCTACATCGCCGCGACGCCGTTCCTGGGCAAGGTGCTGCTGCTCCTGTTCCTCGCCGCGGTGATCGGCATCCCGATCTGGTCCTACCGCGTCGGCACGCGGGTAGAGGCGCAGATGATGCTCGCCGCCGTGCTGTTGGTCATCTTCAACGTCACCTTCTGGGCGTTGTTCGAGCAGGCGGCGTCGTCGCTGACGCTGTTCGCCGACCGCAACACCACGCTGTCGCTGTTCGGCCTTCACATCAACGCCGCGCAGACGCAGCAGTTCAACCCCGTGTTCGTGGTGCTGCTCGCGCCAGTGATGAGCGCAGCCTGGCTCGGCCTCGCCCGGCGTGGGTGGGAGCCGTCGATCCCGATCAAGTTCGCGGCCGCGCTGTTGATCGTCGGGGCGAGTTTCGTGCTCCTGTCACGGACCGGGGCCAGCGCCGACACCGCGTTCCGCATCTCGCTCTGGTGGCTGGTGCTGACCTACCTCCTCCACTCGATCGCGGAGCTGTGCATCTCCCCCGTCGGGCTGTCGATGATCACCAAGCTGTCGATCGCGCGCGTGGTGGGGATGATGATGGGGGTGTATTTCCTTTCCTTCTCCGTCGGCGAGTATCTCGCGGGCGCGGCGGCGCAGGCCGCCTCCGTCGCGACGGTGGGCGGGCAGGTGACCAATCCCGAACTGTCGCTCCACACCTATCTCGGCACGTTCCTGACCGGGGGCGAGCTGACGATCGGCGCGGGCGTGCTGCTGCTGTTGATCTCGCCGCTGCTCAAGCGGTTGATGCACGGCGTGACGTGATGCGCAGGCGGCACGCGAGCAGCGTAGCTGGTCGCGAGACCGGCAAGCACGGCCGGCCTCGGCAACGCCGAGGTCCGAGGACGCGGCTTTGCCGCGGCGTGGCGAGGAGTTCTTGATGGGCAGCCTGCTCCTCGCCGCGATCGCGTTCGT
>CAXTTU010000259.1:0-4838 GCA_964247225.1 uncultured Sphingomonas sp.
GACCAGTCGCCGCAGGCGCTGCTGGGGCAACAGCGCCGGCTTTCCCGCGCGCTCGACGCAATCCAGCCGGGCAGGGCGGGCGTGGTCGACGCCTATGTCGTCGCGGTCGCGCTCGACAGCGACCCCGTCTTCGCCCGCGAGGCGCGCGAGGCGGGGCGAGTGCTGTCGCGGCGCTACGATGCGGCGGGGCGGACGATCGTGCTGGCGGGCGCGGACGGGCGCGGGGGCGAGCCGCTTGCGACCGGCACGCCGCAAGCGCTCGCCGCCGCGCTGGCGCGGGTGGCGGAGGTGATGGGCAAGGAAGACGTGCTGGTGCTCTACACCACCAGCCACGGCGCGCCCTGGGGCATCGTCTATGACGACGGCGACACCGGCTTCGGCGCGATCGGGCCCAGGCGGCTGCGCGCGATGCTCGACGGGCTCGGCCTCCGCAACCGCGTGCTGATGATCAGCGCGTGTTTTTCGGGGGCGTTCGTGCCCGTGCTGCAATCGCGGGACAGTGTCGTGGTGACCGCGTCGTCGGCGGACCGGACCTCGTTCGGGTGTCAGTCGGACAATGACTGGACGTTCTTCGGCGACGCGCTGATCAACCATGCGCTGCGCGGGCCGACGCCGCTGGGGCAGGCGGCGGAGGCGGCGCGGGGGCAAATCGGGCGGTGGGAGGCGCAAGGGCAGATCACGCCGTCGCGCCCGCAGATCAGCATCGGCGCGGACGCGGGCAAGTGGCTGGCTGCGCTGGAGGCGCACCTGCCCCCGGCAGACGTGCCGGTCGGGCGACCATCGGTGGCGTCACTGGAAAAGGCGCGGGCGCACAATCACTAGCGGTCAGGGGTATTGGCGGCGAGCGTGGATCACATCCACGACATCAATGACGTCGCTCACCCGGTACACCACGATGTAATTGGGATGCGCCACCGCTTCCCGCGTGCCCGATACCCGACCGGGGCGAAACAGATACGGGTGCTCGGGCAAGAGTTCGACAATCTGCGAGATCCGTTGCCGCAGCTTCAGGGCAGCTTGCGGATTGCGCGCCTCTATATAGCCGATGATCTCTTCGAGACTATCGAGCGCCTTACGACGCCAGACGAGCGGCAGCATCACGCCTCACCTGCAACCGCTGGTCCAGTTCCGCCATCGCCAGATCATGCGGTATGCTGGGTCGAGGATCGGCAAGCGATGCCTCCACCTTCGCGCGGAACCATACGTCGTACGCCTCCGCCTCTTCCGTGGTCTCGAACTCGGATTCGATGGGGGACAGTTTGGCCATTGGCGAAGGCTACTCCACATCCGCCCGAAGTAAAGCCTCGACGGACAACCGGTGGGAACTCTCCGCCTGCGCGCGGGTTGCGCCGCGCATGTCAGACCTCCCCAGCAACGCCGTCAACTATCCCCTGCTCGCGCGCCCGCACGTCCAGCTCCACGGCACGGTGGACGACGCGATGTACACCAACTTCAAGGGCCAGCTGTTCAACGCACCGCAGGACGGTCCGCTGGTGGTTGCGATCACGACGCTCGGCGGCGACCCGGAGATGGGGCGCGCGATGGGCGACGACATCCGCCTGCTGCGCGAATATACCGGTCGCGAGACGCTGTTCCTCGGCAAGGTCGCAGTTTATTCGGCCGGCGCGACGTTCATGTCTGCTTTTCCCAACGACAAGCGGTTCCTCACCCGCAACACCCGGCTGATGCTCCACGAGCGTTCGATGACGAGCACGGTCCAGCTCTCCGGCCCGCTATCGACGCTGTCGGGAACGCTGAAGGCTAAGCTGCACGAGATCGAACATTCGATCATGATCCAGGAGGAGGGTTTTCGCGATATCGTCGCGGGATCGAGCGTCTCGTTCGAGCAGCTGCGCGCCAAGGCGACCGCCAACTGGTATATCGAGGCGGAGGAAGCGCGCGACCTGGGGCTGGTGCTCGACGTGATCTGAGCGGCGCGGGCCCGGTCAGGGCCGCGCCGCCCCGGGTCACGCGATCAGACCGTCAGACCACCGTCGACGTCGATCGTCGCGCCGGTGATGAAGGTCGCGTCCTCGCCCGCCAGGAACGCGACCACGCCCGCGACCTCCTCGGTGCGACCGTAGCGGCCAAGCGGGATCAGCGGGAGCAGCACTTTCGAGAACTCGCCATCGATGGGGTTGAGGTCGGTGGCGATTGGCCCGGGCTGGACGACGTTGACCAGGATACCGCGCGGGGCGAGATCGCGCGCCCAGCCGCGCGCCAGCGCCGCGACCGCCGCCTTGGTCGCGCCGTAGGTGGCGCTGCCCGGAAACATCGCGCTATGCCCACTGACGCTGCCGACGATGATGATGCGACCGCCGTCGCTCAGCCGCTCGACCGCCGCGCGCGTGCCTTCCGCCACCCCGGCCACATTCACCGCGAACACGCGCTCGAAGTCCTCGCGCTTCTCCGCGCTGATCGGGGCCATGCGCGCGATGCCTGCGTTGTGAACAAGGATGTCGAGCCCGCCCAGCGCCTCGACGGCCTGGCCGACCGCCCGGGCCTGTTCGTCGGCATTGCCCGCGTCCGCCTTGAACGTGAAAGCCCTGCGTCCCGCGGCCTCGACCGCCTGCGCCACCTCGCGCGCGGCGTCCTCGCGCCCCGCATAAGTAATTGCCACGTCCGCGCCGTCCGCCGCCAGCCGTCTGGCGATCGCCGCGCCGATCCCGCGCGCGCCGCCGGTGACGAGCGCCTTCTTGCCCGAAAGGTCTGCCATGTCCTGATCTCCTCGTGCCGTTTGCGGTGAGCCCGCCCGGTACGTGGCGTGGAGATGGGGCATCGTTGACAAAGGTTAACCCCGGTGCCGCGCTACCTTCTCTGCGGGGTCGGCAACAAAAGCTATTCGCAGCGGCGCGGGGGATTTGCGACTAGGGGGCACTCTCGCTATCTGCAGCGTACGCCGCGCCATCGCGCGACCTCCGCACAGGACCCGTATCATGGCCGAGTTCCGCCTGCCCAAGAACAGCGTCGTCAAGAAAGGGAAGGCGCATGCCCCCGCGGTCGCCGCCGACCCGAAGCGGGTGAAGCGCTTCACCGTCTATCGCTATGATCCAGATACCGGCGAGAACCCGCGCTACGACAAGTTCGAGATCAACCTCGACGAATGCGGGCCGATGGTGCTCGACGCGTTGATCAAGCTCAAGTCGGAGCAGGACCCGACGCTCACCTTCCGCCGTTCGTGCCGCGAGGGTATTTGCGGGTCGTGCTCGATGAACATCGACGGGCGCAACGGGCTCGCCTGCACCACCGCGATCGAGGACGTGAAGGGGGAGGTGCGGATCACCCCGCTCCCGCACATGGACGTCATCAAGGACCTCGTCCCCGACTTCACCCGCTTCTACGCGCAATATGCCTCGATCAAGCCGTGGCTGCAGACCGTTACCACCGCGCCGTCTGGCAAGGAACGGCTGCAATCGCCGCAGCAGCGCGAGAAGCTCGACGGGCTGTACGAGTGCATCCTGTGTGCGTGCTGCTCGACCTCGTGCCCGAGCTATTGGTGGAACTCGGACAAGTTCCTGGGGCCGGCGATCCTGCTCCAGGCGTATCGCTGGCTGGCGGACAGCCGCGACGAGATGACGGGCGAGCGGCTCGACCAGCTCGAGGACCCGTTCCGGCTGTATCGCTGCCACACGATCATGAACTGCGCGAATACCTGTCCGAAGGGGCTGAACCCGGCCAAGGCGATCGCGGAGATCAAGAAGATGGAGGCTGAGCGGGTGCTTTAAGGCGGGGCGGGCTTGGTTTGCCCGACGTTCGCTCGTGGCATTAGCCGTTCCCCGGCGAAGGCCGGGGCCCAGCTACGGTGCGCTGTGGACGGCGTCGCACCCGCTCGCATCGGCCATTGTGACTGGGCCCCGGCCTTCGCCGGGGAACAGTGGGGCATGGTGATGAAGGTTGCGGCCTTGCGGGGCTGGACCCACGCCGCCGCGCGGCTACACACGCCGCCATGACCGACCACCCCGCCATCATCGACGAGCCGCTTCCCGACCAGCCTGGCTGGCGGCGCTGGGCGTTTCGCGACGAGACGCGGTTTAACGCGTTCCTCGGTCCCATGAGCTACCGCATCGACGGCGAGATCGCGCGCGTGCGGATGGTGCCCGAAACGCAGCATTCCAACCTAAGCGGCGCGATGCACGGCGGCGCGCTGCTCGGCTTCATCGACGTGGCGCTGTTCGCCGCCAGCCGGGCGTTCGGGGTTATCAACGCTGGTACGGCGGTGACGCTCGACCTCAGCACGCAGTTCATCGGCGGTGGCCGTGTAGGCCAGCCGATCGAGGCGCGGGTAGAGCTGCTGCGCGAGACAGGCCGTCTGCTATTCCTGCGCGGGCTGGTGGTGCAGGGTGAGGGGCAGGCCAAGGTAGCGGCGTTCAGCGGCACGATCCGCAAGCCGGCGGAGCGGTGAGCTGGCTAATGAAAGGCGACAAGAGGGTAATCTCACGCAAAAGCGCAAAGGCGCAAAGCAAGAAGGGGCGCTCGCGACAGCGAGCAGCTAAGCTATCGACGTTACACCATGCAAGTATGAAAGCCGCTTCGCGGAGAACTCTTCTTCTTTGCGTCTTTGCGTCTTTGCGTGAAACTCCTTTCTTCTGCTCGACCCCATGAGCACCGTCTTCTCCCGCTACCAAGCGCTCATCACGGCGGGCGAGCTTCGCGCGGACCCGGAGCAGCTCGCCGCCGCGCGCGTGCTCGACGCGCTCGCCACCCGGCTGGAGACGCCGACCAAGGCCGGACTGCTCGCGAGGCTCACGCGCCGCCACGCCGATGCGCCGCGCGGCGCGTATCTGTGGGGCAATGTCGGGCGCGGCAAGTCGATGCTGATGGACCTGTTCTACAATGCG
>CAXTTU010000259.1:4848-5088 GCA_964247225.1 uncultured Sphingomonas sp.
CGGTGGCACCGGTCGCCGCCGCGATCGCGGGCGAGACACACCTGCTCGCGTTTGACGAGATGATGGTCACCAATTCGCCCGATGCGATGATCCTGTCGCGGCTGTTCACCGCGTTGATAGAGGCGGGGGTGACGGTGGTCACCACCTCCAACCGCCCGCCACAGGACCTGTACCGCAACGGGCTCAACCGCGAACATTTCCTGCCCTTCATCGCGCTGATCGAGGCGCGCATGGACGTGC
>CAXTTU010000260.1:0-5054 GCA_964247225.1 uncultured Sphingomonas sp.
CTGCTGTTCGGGCTCGACGGGCAGGACCCGGGCGCGATCGCAGTCGCCGGGGCGGTGCTCGCGCTGGTCGGGCTGGCGGCGGGGTACGTGCCCGCGCGACGGGCGGCGCGGGTCGATCCGCTGCTCGTTGTCGGCGCGCCGCCAACCGGCGGGTGAGGACCGCAGACCGCTAAGATAGTGGCATTTCGGATACACTCGCGCGCAAAGCGGCAAAGGTCCCAGGCGGCGACTTTACTTGCCCGCATCCGGGCCGCAATCACGCGGGTATATCGGTCAGGAACCGTTTACCACACGGTTCTGGATCAGGTGAGACCGCCGCCGCCGGGGACACGCAATCGCGCGACCCGGTGCCGGCAACAAAGGGAAGCTATCTTCGTGACCAACGCTTTTGCTTTCGCGCGCACGCTGACGCTGAGTGTCTCCTCCGCCGCGCTGTTGATCAGTCTCGCCAGCCCCGCGGCGGCGCAGACCAACGCGGGTCAGGGCACGCCCCAGGCGCCCGGTTCGGCGACGCCCGACGCCTCCACTCCCGGCGCACAGCAGATCCAGGCGCAGCGCGACGGCACGGACGCGGCCAAGGACGATACCTCATCGACCGACATTGTCGTCACCGGTTCGCTGCTCCGCCGCACCTCGACCGAGACGCCGTCGCCCGTCACCGTGCTGACGTCCGACACGCTCGCCAAGGCGGGCATCAACAACGTCAACGACGCGGTGCGCTCGATCTCGGCGGACAGCGCGGGCTCGATCTCGACCGGCTTTCAGAACGGGTTCAGCGCGGGTGGCGCGGCCGTGTCGCTGCGTGGGCTCGGCGTGTCGTCGACGCTGGTGCTGATCGACGGGCTGCGTTCCACCAACTTCCCGCTCAACGACGACGGCCACAACGCCTATGTCGACCTCAACTCCATCCCGTTCTCGATCGTCGACCGGGTCGAGGTGCTCAAGGACAGCGCCTCCTCCGCGTACGGCGCGGACGCGATCGGCGGCGTGGTCAACATCATCCTCAAGAAGCACATCACCGGTATCGCGGGCCAGGTCGAGGGCGGCATCTCCGAGCGCGGCGACGCGGGACGGCAGCGCGCCAACCTGACGCTCGGCTATGGCGATTATGACACGCAAGGCTTCAACGTCTACGTCAATGGCGAGTATCAGCATGACGGTGCGGTCTCGGTGCAGGACCGCAACTTCCCGTACAACTCGGCGGACCTGAGCTCGATCGGCGGTATTGACGGGAACACCGCCGACAACTCGCTAACGACGTCCACGGTTAACACCGTGGTGCGCGGCATTATCCCGAACGCCAATTACAATCCCAACAATCCCTTGAGCGGGTTCGGCACCGCCACCGGGCAATATTATGCGCTCAACACGAGCAACTGCGCCAACGGCACCTTCACCGTGCTCGGCGCGGCGGGCGGCACCGCCTGCCGCCACGATAATACCTATGAGTACGCGCAGATCCTGCCCAAGCAGCAGCGCTACTCGGCCAATTTCAAGGCGAGCTTCAAGGTCAGCGACCAGATCGAGGGTTTCCTTGAGGGCATCTACTCGCACAGCGAGGTGCTGACCCGTGGTACGCCGCGCGGCATCCGCGCCACGCAGCCGTTCGGCGGCTCGCCCAACCTCGCGTCGAGCAACCCCGGCATCGTGCTGCCGGTCTATGTCTGCGCCGCGGGCGTGAACTGCGCCACTGCGACGGACCGTCGTCTCAACCCGAACAACCCGTTCGCCGCGCTTGGCGAGCCGGGGCGTGTCTACACGCTGTTTGGCGACATCCCGCAATATACCGATCGTAACAACGACCTGTACCGGATCGCGGGCGGCGTCAGCGGCACGTTCGGCAGCGGCTATAATTTCCGGCTGGAAGGGGTGTACGCCAAGGATAATTTCCAGGTCGAGAACCACGGCAACCTGAACATCACCAATTTGCTGCAGGCGATCAACACCGGCGCGTACAACTTCGTCGACCCGTCGCAGAACACGCAGGCGACGCGCGACTCGATCGCCCCGGTCTACACCACCAAGTCCTACACGGCGCTCGCGTCGCTCGACGCGTCGATCAGCAAGTCGTTCTTCGAGCTGCCGGGCGGGCCGTTGCAGGTCCTCATTGGTGGCCAGGTGCGCCGCGAAAACGAGAACAACCGCAGCAACAACCCGGTCGGCACGGTGACGATCCCGGGCGGCGCCACCTTCACCAGCCCGCTTTTCTACACGGCGAACACCTCGTCGGCGAAGGGTCGTCACACGGTGGAAGCGGGCTATTTCGAGATCGACGCACCCCTGCTGCGCACGCTGGAGGTGAACGCGTCGGGTCGCTATGACCATTATTCGGAAGGGTTCAGCCACTTCTCGCCCAAGATCGGCGCGAAGTTCACGCCGATCCCGCAGTTCGCGATCCGCGGCACCTATGCGCAGGGCTTCCGCGCGCCGACCTTCGCCGAAAACGGCGCGACCAGCTCCTATGCGGGCTTCTCGACCTTCACGCCGCCGGCCGCATTCCAGGCCGCGCATGGCGGCACCGGCAACCCGTATTCGCTGTCCTACTCGCTCGGCTCGGCGTTGACCGGCAACCCGAACCTGAAGCCGGAGACGTCGCGCAGCTTCACCGCCGGCGTAATCGTCCAGCCGGTTCGCTGGCTGAGCCTGACCGCCGACTATTACAACATCCAGAAGCGCAACTTCATCGCGAGTGGCCCGGACACCGGGACGGCGCGCGCGGCCTATTACAACGCCGCCGCGATCGCTTCGGGCAATCCGGCCACTGGCTGCGCCGCTGTGGCCGCGGTCGGCGCAGGCTATTCGTGCAACGCGATCGATGCGCCCGATCCGCTCAACCCCAACGCGCTGCCGCGTGTGCTGATCATCAACGCGCCGTTCGTCAACGCGGGCCAGCAGCGCACGTCGGGCATTGACGGGTCGGCGACGGCCAACCTCCCGCTTGGCGGCGGGGTGAAGTTCATCAGCCGGGCTGAAGCCACCTACATCTTCAACTCCGACCTCGTGAACAATGGGATCGTACAGAAATATGTCGGTACGCTCGGGCCGTACGAACTGTCGTCGGGCGCAGGCACGCCGCGCATCCGCGCCAACTGGCAGAACACGATCGAGGCCGGCCCCTACAGCGTGTCGGCGACGGTGTATTACGTGTCGCGGATCAAGGAGGTCGCCGCCGACGAGATCGCGCCGACCAATGGCGTCATCGACCTGTCGTGCGCTGGAAACGGTGGCACGAACAACCTGTACAGCAGTGCCAACGGCGGGAACAACCAGTTCTGCTACATCCGTCCGTTCTATCAGTTGAACCTGAATGCTGCGGTCCGCGTGAACGACAAGTTCACCTTCACGTTCAACGTGATCAATGCGCTCGATGCGCATGCACCGATCGCGCCGGCGTCCTATTCGGGTACCAACTATCTGCCGACCTGGCACCTCGACGGGGTGATCGGTCGTCAGTTCCGCGCCGGGGCGAGCTTCAAGTTCTAAGCCGGGCGAGTTTCGTGAAAAGGGAAGGGCGGCTCCGCGAGGAGCCGCCCTTTTCGTATACCTCAGTAGGATAACCCTCCTCTCCGTCACCCCGGACTTGTTCCGGGGTCCAGCGGGGTTCGGGTCCTTGCGGGCCGCGATGCCCGCACCGCGCTGGATGCCGGAACAAGTCCGGCATGACGGGGGGAAGGGCGGCCCCGCATCCCCCCCCTGCAGGAACCGGCTTCTCACCCCACCGTCAGCGCCAACTTGCCCTCTCCCTCGTCGACCCCCACCGTCGCGCCATCCTTCACCTCGCCGCGCAGGATCGCTTCGGCAAGCGGATCCTGGAGGTGGCGCTGGACCGCGCGGCGCAGCGGCCGCGCGCCGTAGACCGGGTCGTAGCCGACCCGCCCCAGCCACGCGCGCGCCGCGTCGGTCAGCTCCAGCTTCACCTTGCGGTCGGCGAGCAGCTTGCCGACGCGCGCGACCTGGATGTCGACGATCGGGGCCATGTGCGCCTGACCCAGCCGGTGGAACAGGATCACCTCGTCGAGCCGGTTGAGGAACTCGGGCCGGAAATGCTGGCGAACGACCTCCATCACCTGCGGCTCCACCTTTTCCACATCCTCGTCCTCGCCCAACGAGGCAAGATACTGCGAGCCGAGGTTGGAAGTCAGGATGATGAGCGTGTTGGTGAAGTCTACCGTACGCCCCTGCCCATCGGTCAGCCGCCCGTCGTCGAGGACTTGCAGCAGCACGTTAAACACGTCGCCATGCGCCTTTTCCACCTCGTCGAAGAGCACGACCTGGTACGGGCGGCGGCGGACGGCCTCGGTCAGGACGCCGCCCTCCTCATAGCCGACATAGCCCGGCGGCGCGCCGATCAGGCGGGCGACCGCGTGCTTCTCCATGAACTCGCTCATGTCGATCCGCACCATCGCGTTGGGGTCGTCGAACAGGAAGGTGGCGAGCGCCTTGGTCAGCTCGGTCTTGCCGACCCCCGTCGGGCCGAGGAACAGGAAGGAACCAAGCGGCCGGTTCGGGTCCTGTAGTCCGGCCCTCGCGCGGCGGACGGCGGTGGAGACGGCGCGGACCGCGTGCGCCTGCCCGATGACGCGCTTGCCGAGTTCCTCCTCCATGCGCAGCAGCTTGTCGCGCTCGCCCTCAAGCATCCGGTCGACGGGGATGCCGGTCCAGCGGCTGACCACGCCCGCGATGTCGTCGGCGGTGACCTCCTCGCGCAGCATCGCGTTGGCGGTCTCGCCCTGCGCCTCGGCGACCTGGCGCTCGAGCTGCGGGATGACGCCGTAGCTGAGCTCGCCCGCACGCGCGAGATTGCCGGTGCGCTGTGCCTGGTCGAGTTCGACGCGCGCGGCGTCGAGCTGTTCCTTGAGCTTCGCCTCCGCGCCGATCTTCTCGCGCTCCGCCTGCCAGCGGGTGGTGAGCTCGGCCGATTGCTGTTCGAGGTTCGCCAGCTCCGCCTCGAGCGTCGCCAGCCGGTCCTGCGACGCTGCATCGCTCTCGCGGCGTAACGCCTCGCGCTCGATCTTGAGGCGCAGGATGCGGCGGTCGAGCGTCTCGATCTCCTC
>CAXTTU010000261.1:0-5024 GCA_964247225.1 uncultured Sphingomonas sp.
AAGCAGCACATCAAGGGCGGGAAATACCCGCTGGTGCTGATGCTGGAGCCGCTGCTCCGCTGCAACCTCGCTTGCCCGGGCTGCGGCAAGATCGACTATCCCGACGCGATCCTCAACCAGCGCCTGTCGGTGCAGCAATGCATGGACGCGATCGACGAATGCGGCGCGCCCGCCGTGTCGATCGCGGGCGGCGAGCCGCTGCTCCACCGCGACATGCCCGAGATCGTGCGCGGGTACATCGCCAAGAAGAAGTTCGTGATCCTGTGCACCAACGCGCTGCTGCTCAAGAAGAAGATCGACCAGTATAGCCCATCGCCCTTCTTCACCTGGTCGATCCATCTCGACGGCGATCAGGGGATGCACGACCATGCGGTCGATCAGGCGGGAACGTACGACGCCGCGCATGAGGCGATCCTGCTCGCCAAGGCGCGCGGCTTCCGCGTTCAGGTCAACTGCACCGTGTTCGACGGCGCGGACCCTGCGCGGCTGGCCGGGTTCTTCGACGAGATGGAGCGGCTGGGCGTCGAGATCACCATCTCGCCCGGCTATGCCTATGAGCGCGCCGCCGACCAGCAGCATTTTCTCAACCGCGAGCGGACCAAGACCTTCTTTCGCGACGTGTTCCGGCGCGGTGACGGCGGCAAGGCGTGGACCTTCACTAACTCGCCTTTGTTCCTCGACTTCCTCGCGGGCAACCGCTCGTACGAGTGCACGCCCTGGTCGATGCCGCTGCGCACCGTATTCGGCTGGCAGAAGCCCTGCTACCTCGTCGGCGAAGGCTATGTCGATACGTTCGCGCAGCTGATGGAGGGGACCGACTGGGACCAGTATGGCGTCGGAAAGTACGAGAAGTGCGCCGACTGCATGGTGCATTGCGGGTTCGAGGGCACGGCCGCGACCGACTCGATCCGCCACCCGCTCGAGCTGATGAAGATCGGCCGCAAGGGGGTCAGGACCGAGGGGCCGATGGCGGCGGACATCGACCTGTCCAACGCCCGCCCCGCCGCCGACGTCCACTCCACGCACGTCGAGCGCGAGCTGGCGCGGATCAAGGTGGCGGACCCGGCGGGGATGAAGCGGGTGCAGCGGGCGGCTTAGGGGGGCGAGCATGTTCCGCCGATGGAAGGGAAGTGAGGCTTGTTCCAGATAGAGAAGCGTCAATCCAAAGGCCGTTTGTTGGACAGCTCACCGCTTCGCACCGAAGCGTAGGCCATCAACCAACAGGGCCACCATGCGCCGCGCATGGTCGGGGCCGTCGTAATGCGCGGACATTCCCAAGTCGCCGACCGCGCGTAGCAGGTCGTAGGGCTCGATATCGCCGCGCACCTCGCCCGCGCTCGCGGCGGCGTCTAGCAGCGTGCGCAGCGCCGGCACGAGCTGGGCCTCGAAATAGCCCGGCAGGGCGGCGAACGCCGGGTCGCCCGACCGGAGCGCCGCCGCTAGCCCCCGCTTGGCGGCGATGAAATCGACATAGCGCCCCATCCAGCGGGACAGCGCCTCGCCGGGCGGGTGCACTGCCGCCAACTCGGGCGCGGCGTCCGCGCACGCGTCCACCTCGTGCCGGAACACGGCGACGATCAGGTCGGACCGCTGCGGAAAGTGCCGGTACACGGTGCCGACGCCCACGCCCGCCTCCGTCGCGACCTCCCTGACCGGCGCGTCCACCCCCGATCGCGCGAAGACGGTCATCGCCGCTTCCAAAAGGGTCGCTAAATTACGGAGCGCATCGGCGCGGACAGCCCGGCCCGGTGCGGGTCCGCTGTCGGCGTTGCTGTCGGTTTCCGTCATCTCACATTCTGTGCTTGCCGTAACGGAACGTGGTTCCGTATAAGCGGAGTGTTGTTCCGCTTATTCGATAAGGTAGCGGGACGGTGTTGACCAGCTCTCCATCCCGCAAAGGACGCAACCATGACCGAACAACGCGTCGCCCTCGTCACGGGCGGCAACAAGGGCATCGGCCTCCAGATCGCGAAGGAGCTGGCCGCGCGCGGCTTTGCCGTGCTGGTCGGGTCGCGCGACCTGGCGAAAGGCGAGGAAGCCGCAAAGGAGATCGGCCCCAACGCTCACGCCATACAGCTCGACGTGACCGACCAGGCCTCAATCGATGCCGCCGCCGCTCGCATTAGTAGCGATTGGGGGCGGCTCGACGTGCTGATGAACAATGCGGGCATCTCGCACGCCGGGCGGCCGGGTCGGATGTTCGAGAACCTGCGTGACGTGAACTCGCTCGTCAGTGCGCCGCTGGAAGACGTTCGGACCGTGTTCGAGACCAACGTGTTCGGCGTCATCGCCATCACCCAGGCGATGCTGCCGCTGCTGCGCGAAGCGCCCGCGGGCCGCATCGTCCTCACCGCCAGCTCGGGCGGCTCCATGACGCTCAACTCGGACCCGGCGAACCCGCATCGCGCGATGTTCGGCAACTACTCCGTGTCCAAGGCCGCGGCCCATGCCGTCACCCTCGCCTTCGCGCTGTCGCTCGAAGGCACCAACATCAAGGTCAACGCCGCCTGCCCCGGCTTCACCTCCACCGCGCTCAACAACTTCAATGGCACGCGCAGCGTCGAGGAGGGCGCGCGCGAACCGGTGCGGCTTGCGCTGATCGGCGACGACGGCCCGACCGGCACGTTCTCTGACGAGAACGGCCCGGTGCCGTGGTGACGCGCGGGCAAGGATCGGGCGCGTGCGGGCTCATTGCCGACCTCGACAATGCGGGGTGGTAAGCACCTGAGCGGCTGGCGAGTGCTGCCCCGTCCAATATACGGGCGGTTGTCGCACACCAAAGTGGCGGCGTCGCTGGGTGTCAAAACCGAACGGTTGTGACGCCCGGAGCGGAGCGGCTGCAACCGGCCATGTTCGAAAGCCGCTCGTCGCCTCGCTCCCCCCTTGCGATGTTGGAGAAGTTCGCGGAGATGGTGCGGCGCCATGAAGCGCCGCTCGATAAGACCAGACCGGCGTGTACTCGCGCTCGAGAACGCCGCCTTTCTGCGCGCGCTTTGCCGGTCTGGTAACGCGGTGGCGGCGGCAAGCGAGATCGGTCGCGCCTGCACGACCATGCAGCGCCGCCGGGAACGGATGCCGGCGTTCGCGACCGAGTGGACGGCGGCGCTCGTGGTCGCGGCCGCGCGGCTTCACGCGCGCGTCGGGGGGCGGCTGCCCGAGACGCCAAAGGACGCGCCGCTCGGCACCCATCGCACGATCGGCGGCGAGCCCACCATCACGCGCACGCGAGGGGGGCGATTGCAGCAGCAGGTGTCGCCGCGCGGTCGGCTGACCCGCCGTTGCGAGCAGGCTTTCCTGCTGGCGCTGTCGGCCACCGCCAACGTCCGGCTGTCGGCGGCGGCGGCGGGCTCAACACCCGGAACCTTCTACCGCCACCGCCGCCGCGACGAGGCGTTCGCGCGCGAATGGCGCGGCGCGCTGGAGGAAGGCTATACACGGCTGCAGATGCGCTGCATCGCGGCCGCCGATCCTGAAAGCTATGAGCATGATGCGTGGCGGCACAACGAGCGGCCCGAGATGCCGCCGTTGACGTTCGAACAGACTATTCAGCTGCTGTACCTTCACCAGAAGGAGGCGCGCTTGCTCGCCGAGCCCGCTCACCTCAAGCGCCGGCGGGGCGAGTCGAGCGACGCGCGCTCGTATCGGCTGGCGGAGATGTCCCGGCTGCAGGAGCAGCGCTCGCGCGAGCAGTTCCGCATCGCGGAGGCGGTGCGCGCGGCCCGTGGCGAGCCGACGCATTTCGAGTGGGAGCGGATCGTGCTGCCCGATCTGGCGCAGGTCGAGGCGGGCGGGGCGACCCGGCCAAAACGCCGCACGATCCTGACACGGCGCTGTTTGGCGGGTGGCGGATCAAGGACCTCGCCGCGCATCACAAGCGCAAGTAAGGGCGGCTCTTCGCGACGGTCAGCCGCGCCTCACCGTCCGCGACAAGGGCGACGCCGCCCAGCGGCGCAGCGCCTCTCGCCGGACCGTCTCCGCGATCGTCGCCGGGGTGAGCCCCTGCGGCGCGGAGCCGGGGAACAGCACGGTGGTGACATCGCCGCCGATGCTCTCCACCTCGTCGGCCACCGCGACGCAGGTGCCGCTCGTGTCGCGCCGCACGCACCAGTCATGGCCCAGCGCGCGGTGGAGCGCGAGCGAGCCTTCGCCGAGCAGGGCAAACGGGCCGGTGTCGGCGACGATCACCGGCACGACCCGCCCGTGATAAACCACGACACCGAGGTCGCCGGTCTGCACGCCGGTGAGGCGGCTGAACTCGCCATGGACGTCGTCCGGGCCGGCGGCGGGGATCACCACATAGGGAATGCGGTCCGAGTCGACGGGCACCTCCGCCCCGTCCGGGCCGGGGAGCATCAGCGACGTACCGCACTGGTCCATCGGCCCGTGATCGGCGCTGCATGCGAAAGGCGAGCCGTCGAGGTCGACCGCGAGCTTGGAGGTATAGGCGACCGCGCCGTCGGGCAGCCGCCGCAGCACCCGCACCGCGTTCGGGTCGCCGCGGCAGGCGCGCCCGTTATATGGGCTATGGCCGCGGAACGTGCCCGTGCGGTCGCACTCGGCGAACTGAGCGCGATAGCCTTCGTCGAGGTCGGTGCCGGCGGACAGGTCGATGTCACCCGGCCAGCTCGGCGGCGGGACGGCGGCGGGGGTGGCGGCGGCGAGCAGGGCGGCGGCAAGGGGGAGTAGCATGGCGCGCATATGGGGCTCGCGCGCCGCAGACCAAGACGATCAGCCCGGTAACGCCATCCTTGCGCCCAGCCGTGCCGCGCCGCGCTTCAGCTCGCGCATCGCCTTTGCAAAGCCGGCGGTGGTGCGGGCGATGTCGGGGACCTGCTTGGGATTGGCGGCGAGGCTCGCCAGCATCGCGCGCGCGTCGACGCCGCCGTCGGGGCGCATCGATACGGTGATCGCGTGGGGCAAGAGGTGGCGCGCGCCGTCGGACACGCAGCGGACGATCGCGAAGGGAAGCCCCCGCTCGGCGGCGACCGCGCCCGCGACATGGCTTTCCATGTCGACCGCGAGCG
>CAXTTU010000262.1:0-4998 GCA_964247225.1 uncultured Sphingomonas sp.
GCGGCGCGGGTGCGCGTGTCCTTGTTCATCGAGCCGGACGCGCGCCAGATCGAGGCGGCGCTCCGGCTCGGCGCGCCGGTGGTGGAGCTGCACACCGGGCGCTACGCGGAGTTGGAGGGTGACGCGCGTGCGGAGGAGCTGCGGCGGCTGGCGGACGCGGCGGCGCTGGCGGCGAAG
Source organism: uncultured Sphingomonas sp. (assembly GCA_964247225.1). Classification (GTDB taxonomy): domain Bacteria; phylum Pseudomonadota; class Alphaproteobacteria; order Sphingomonadales; family Sphingomonadaceae; genus Sphingomonas. The sequence continues at coordinate 178 of CAXTTU010000262.1, forward strand.
AACGGGGTGGAGGTCCATGCCGGGCACGGGCTGACGGTCGCGAACGTCGCGCCGATCGCCGCGATCCCGCAGGTGCGCGAGCTCAACATCGGCCATTCGCTGATCGCGGACGCGCTGTTCGTGGGGCTGGGCGAGGCGGTACGCGCGATGCGGAGCGCGATGGACGCAGCGCGGTAACTGATGCTTGCCGTTGCAGAGCGTTGGCTACGTCGGAGCAGCGCATTGCTGTTGGCACTCTCCGTAGGCGCTTTTCCCGTCACGGTTTGGTTGTTCACGGTCGTCGCTTATACTTATCCCGTAGTAGCTCCGGTCTGCTGGCTCGCTCCTTGTGGGGGAGCTGCGCTGTTCTGGATCAGCTCGCGCACAGACCGTTCGATCTCTCAGCAGCTGAGCCTGTTATTGCTTGCGACGGCGTGGATGGCGGTCCCATTCGGTCTTTTTGCCTGGCTCGTTCTCCGTTGATCCTCGGCCTCGGTTCCGACCTTTGCTCGATCGAGCGGATCGCGGCGTCGCTCGCGCGGTTCGGGGAGCGGTTCGAGCGCCGTGTGTTCACCGATGTCGAATGCGCCCGCGCCGCCAAGCGCCCCTTCACCCGCGCGGGCACGCTCGCCAAGCGGTTCGCGGCGAAGGAGGCGTTCTCCAAGGCCGTCGGGACCGGGTTCAAGCAGGGTGTGTTCATGCGCGATATCGGCGTGGTCAACGCCCCCTCGGGCGCGCCGACGCTCCACCTCACCGGCGGCGCGCGCGCGAGGCTTGACGCGCTCACGCCTGCGGGCCACCTCGCCCGCGTGCATCTGACGATGACGGACGACCACCCCTGGGCGCAGGCGTTCGTGATCATCGAGGCGGTGCCGGACGGGATTTAGCGAATGGCCGAAGACGTGTTGGCGACCGCCGGGCCGGAGGCCTCGCCCAAGAAGCGGCGCGCGCGCACCGACTGGTGGGCGGAGACCAAGGGGCTGTTCTGGCTGATCCTCGCGGTGCTCGGCTTTCATTCCTTTATCGCCAAGCCCTTCTATATCCCCAGTGAGTCGATGCTCCCGGGGCTGGAGGTCGGCGACCGGCTGGTGGTGAGCAAGTTCGCCTATGGCTGGTCCTTCGTGTCGCCGACGATTCCGAACCCGGTGGCGGTCTTCAAGTCGCTGGTGCTGCGCGAGCCGGAGGAAAGCTGGAGCGTCGAGCTGCCCGCCTGGCACGGACGCCTGTTCGGGCGCCTGCCCGAGCGCGGCGACGTCGTGATCGTGACGCCGCCGGGCACCAACAATGATTACATCAAGCGCGTGATCGGCCTGCCCGGCGACCGGCTGCAGGTGCGCGGCGGGGTGGTGATCCTCAACGGCGTTCCGGTAAAGCGCGGCCTGCTCCACTATGTCGATCTCGCCGATTATGGCGGCGTGGTGATGAGCGACGGACAGGAGACGTGTGACCCGGGCCAGATGCTCGCCGCGACGCGCTCGCCCGGCGCGGACGGCAAGCTGCACTGCCGCCTGCCGGTCGTCACCGAGACATTGCCCAATGGGCGGACCTACGACACGGTGGAGCTGGGCGCGAGCGCGGGCGACGATTACCCGCCGGTGACAATTCCCGCAAACCATGTGTTCCTGATGGGTGACAATCGGGATCGCAGCGCGGACAGCCGCTTTCCGACGTCCGAGCTGGGCCTGGGCGGGCCGGTGCCGTGGGAGAATCTGGGCGGGCGCGCGGAGTTCCTCACCTTCTCGCTCGACGGCGGGATGACATTGAACCCGCTGACGTGGTTTGGCGCGTTCCGCGCGGGACGGGCGGGTAGGTCGCTGCACGCGGCACGGGGGTAAAAGGTATAATGCTGTCTTGCTCTCTTCCGTTCGTGCTGAGGAGCCGCTGAGCGAAGCCGAAGCGGCGTCTCGAAGCACAGGTGGGCGCGCACTCCCGGTGCTTCGAGACGAGCCTTCGCTCCGCTCAGTCTCTTCTCAGCACGAACGGGGGAGGGCGGTCAGCGCCCCGCTGTCAACCTGTTGAACAGCGCCAGATACGCCCCTGCCGCGTCCTCGCCGGGTTGCGGCACGGGCGCGGGCCTCCTCGCACCGGGGGCGAGCCACGCATCCAGCGCGCTCACCAGCGCCGCCTCGTCGCCCGTGGGCACCACCGTACCGAGTTCCGGCGCGGTGACGATCTCACGGATCGCGCGGCTCGACTCGGTCGCGACCACCGGCGTGCCGACCGACAGCGCCTCGCGCAGCACGCCGGGCACGCCCTCATAATCGCTGGGCAGCACCGCCACCGCCGCGCGGGCGAGCGCGGGGAGCGGGTCGGCGACATGGCCGGGCAGCCATAGCCGCTCCGCGACGCCGAGCGCCGCCGCCTGCCGCTCCAGCCGCCGCCGCTCGCGCCCTTCGCCGAGCACCACCGCGATCACTTCTTGGTCGGCGAGCAGCGGCAGCGCGGCGATCAGACGGTCCCAGCGTTTCTGTGGCACCAGCCGCCCGACGCCGAGCAGGAACCGCCCGGGCGGCAGCACCACCTCAGGCACGCCGGGTAGCGTGCGCGCGGGCGGGTTGGCGATCACATGGACCAGCCCCGGCGCGATTCCGGTGGTCGCAATCGCCTCGTCGCGCGAGGCAGGGGTCATCGCCACCAGCGCGTCGAACACCTGCGGGTGCCAGCGGAGCCACCGGCGATAGCCCCACGCCACCGCGCCCCCAAAGTCTGGCCGGGCGAGCGCGTTGCTCATCTTGGCCACCAGCGGCGGGCAGTCGCGCCCGAGCCGCAGCCGGAGCCAGGCCGCGCGGCTGGTGTAATGATTGCCCGGGCAGAAGACGAGGTCGGGCTGCAGCCTGCGCACCGCACCGACCAGCGGCCCCGGCACCACCTCCACCCCCCCGGGCAGCTCGGCGGCGAGCGGGCCGGTGGGGTCGCGGATCACCAGCGTCACCCGCCGCCCCGCCGCGACCCAACCTTCGGCGAGCCGCAGCAGCGCGCGCTCCACCCCGCCGCCGCGCAGCGAATCGGCATAGCTCAAGAGGTGTCGCGCGCCCGTCATCTTGCCCGCCGCCATGCAAAGGCCCAAATCGCGCGGCAAGGACCAATGTCGCCTCTCGCGCGTAGGGGCGGGGGCGCTCGCGGCGAGCTTTGACGAAAAAAGGGTGCGTAGCGCTTTTCTATGAATACCGCAGCGAACGTCGCGGTCGCCCCCGCCGATCTGGCGGGGCTGGAGCCGCTGAGCGTCATTCGCAGCCGCTGGCCGATGGTGATCGGCGCGGTGCTGACGGCGGCGATGATCTGGGGGCTCGGGCGCGCGCTGCTCGGCTCCGGGCTGAAGGGGCTCGAGCGCGAGCTGCCCGCCGACCCGCGTTTCTACCTCACCTTCGCGCTGCTCTACATGTCGTTGCCGACGGGCGATTACATCATCTTCCGCCGGCTATGGGGCGTGCCGATCGGCGGGCTGGTCGCGCTGATCAAGAAGCGGATCGCGAACGAGGTGGTGCTCGGCTATTCGGGCGAGGCGTATTTCTATGCCTGGGCGCGCGCGCGCTCGACGATGGTCGCTGCGCCGTTCGGGGCGGTGAAGGACGTGTCGATCCTGTCCGCGATTGCGGGTAACGCGATCACGCTGGGGATGATCGTGCTCGCCGCTCCCTATGGCGCGCACCTGCTGTCGGCGGAGCAGATGCACAAGCTGCTGCTGTCCACCGCGTTCATCTTCGCGACCTCCCTGCCGTTCCTCCTTTTCTCCAAGCGCGTGTTCACGCTACCCCGGCCGACCTTGTGGTGGATCTTCGGGGTGCATTGCCTCCGGCTGGTGGCGGGGTCGGTGCTGATCGCGCTCGCCTGGCATTGGGCGCTGCCCGGCGTGCCGGTGGCGATGTGGTTGCTGCTGGCGGCGGCGCGGCTGCTCGTGTCGCGGCTGCCGCTGCTGCCCAACAAGGACCTTATTTTCGCCAACGTCGCCGTCCTACTAATCGGGCGGGGGGATGCGCTGGCGTCGCTGATCGCGTTAACGGCGGCGTTGATTTTGCTGGTGCACGTCGTGCTGATCGCGGGGTTCAGTCTGCACGGGGTAATGACAAGGACGAGTTCATGGCGAAACTGACCCCCTTTCTCGTCGCGCTTGCTGCCGCGATGCCGTTCGGCGCGGCAGCGCATGGCGAGATCCTCGGCGACGCGGCCTGCGCGGCGGGCGAGGGCTCTTCGATTTTGGTCAACGTCACCGGGCTCAAGGATCGCGCGGGGGAGGTGAAGCTAGAGCTCTACCCCGCGAACGACGCCGATTTCACCAAGGACGACCGCGACCTCATCGCGCAGGGTAAGGTGTTCCGCCGCGTGCGCGTGCCGACCCCCAAGGCCGGGCCGGTGGAGCTGTGCATCCACGCGCCGCACCCGGGGCGCTACGGCATCCTGTTCACGCACAACCGCGACGGCAAGAACAAGTTCGACTACAAGATCGACGGCGCGGGCGTGGCAAGCAACCAGCGGATCGGCATCTCCAAGCCCAAGGTAGCGAGTTCCACGGTCACGCTGGGCGAACGGCCGATCACTGCGACCATCCGCGTCCAATATGTCGGGCTGTTCGGGTTCAGCCCGTCGAACAAGAAGAGCTGACGCGCGTCGTGCGGATCGTCGACGTCAACGAGTTCTACTCGCCGACCGGCGGCGGGGTGCGCACCTATCTCGACCGCAAGATGGGGATGATGGCGGAGATGGGGCATGAGCTGATCGTGCTCGCCCCCGCGCGTGAGGACCGGGTCGAGGAGCGGCCGGGCGGCGGGCGTATCCACTATGTCAAATGCCCGGGGATGCCGTTCGACCGCAATTACGGGCTGTTCTGGGACGCGGAGCCGGTCA
>CAXTTU010000263.1:0-4962 GCA_964247225.1 uncultured Sphingomonas sp.
ACCTTTATGCACGCGCGGACGTCCGGTACATCGGCCGCGGCGTCCGCACCAAGGAGCAGGACCCGGCCACCGCGTCCTATGATCCCGGCGTGGTGCCGGCGGAGGCGGGAACGGATGTGGCTCTGCGCATCGGTGGCGTGATCGGCCCCCTGGACCTGTCGGTGTTTGCGGACAATCTGCTGGACAGCGCGCCGTTGCTCGACCGCCAGCATAGCGGCACCGACACGCTGCTGTTCACCAACCGTAGCTGGCGTCCGCGGACGATCGGGCTGACGGCGGTCGTGCGACGCTGACCGGCGGCGCGCGCGGGCCAACACCATTCATTAAATGCTGCCGGCTAACGCTCGCGGCTTCGAAGCGGAGGGACGATGTCGTCGGCGTTTATGTCTCGAGGCCGCTGGGGATTCGGCGATCGGATCGTGGTTCCCCTGCTGGCCGCGACGCTGGCCGCAATGGCCTTGGCGGGCTTCGGCCTTTACTGGGCGACCAGCCGGAGCGATGCGGTGTCCGTCGATCGGCAGGTGCGCACGACGCGCCACGCCATCAACGCCAGCATCGACACCCTGGCGCACGAGCAGGAAACGGCGGCGGTCTGGGACGATGCACTGATCCAGCTTGCGAAGCCCGAGCTGGACCGGCGCTGGATCGACCAGAATGTCGGCTTCTGGTTTTATACAATGTTCGGCCATAACGAGGTGTTCATTCTCGACGGTCACGACCACCCCGTCTACGCGGCGGTAAAGGTCAAGCGTGCGGACCCCCGACACTTCGAACAGCTTCGTGGCGATGTACAGGTGTTGATCGACGGAGTGCGAGGCCGCCTCCACCGTCGACCTTATCTTCACGACCGTCTGCCTCACGACAAGCTTCCTCTGGGCTCGACGGTCGAAACCAGCGACAAGGCGACCCACGCGTCGCGGCTCCTGCTCGTGGAGGGACGACCGGCGGTCGCGAGCGCGATGCTGATGGTCCCGTACGTGGACCAGAAGCTGCGCCATGTCGGTCGCGAGCCGGTGCTGGTGAGCATCCGTTTCCTGGACGATACCTTTCTGCGCGAACTGTCCGCGCGCAATCTGATCGACGCCCCGCGCTTCTCGCGCGTGGACAACCGGCGGTCGGGCGAGCAGGCCTTGCCGTTGCGAACGGAGGACGGGCGCTTCATCGGCTATCTCTTCTGGCGGCCGGAGCTGCCGGGCACCGCCGTCCTGCACGTGCTCGCGCCGGCGACCGCGGGCGCGATCACTCTCATGGTCGCGATCATGGCGCTGCTCGCCTGGTGGCTGCGCCGGTCGACCGGACAGCTGGAAGCGACAATGGTCGAGCTGGAGGCCAGCGAGGCGCAGGCGCAGCATCTCGCCTTTCACGATGTCCTGACCGGCCTGCCGAACCGGGCGTTGTTCCACGACCGGCTGGATCAGGCGCTGGCCCGCGCGCGCCGTGGCGAGCGCTTGGCGGTGCTGGCGCTCGATCTCGACCGTTTCAAGCATGTGAACGATACGCTGGGGCACCATGCGGGCGACGCGCTGATCCGGGAGTTCGGCGGGCGCATCGCCGGCGTGCTTCGCGAAAGCGACACGGTGGCACGGCTCGGCGGCGACGAGTTCGCCATCCTCCTCAGCTCGGACGGCGACGCCGCGCAGGTGGAAGCGATCTGCGAACGGCTCCTCGAAACGGTAAGGCGACCGTTTGAAGTGCTCGGCGGCAACGCGTTCGTCGGCGTCAGCATCGGGGTGGTCAAGGCACCGGACGACGGGTTCGACCGCGTCGACCTGCTCCGCCGGGCGGATATCGCGCTCTACCGGGCCAAGGCGGAAGGGCGCAACTGCGTCCGGTTCTTCTGCGCGGCGATGGACGAAACCGTGCGGCGGCGCAGCTCGATCGAGGAGGATCTGCGGGTCGCGCTGGCCGCGGGCGATCAGCTCCGCGTCTTCTACCAACCGCAGGTCGCCGGAACCGGAGAGCCGGTGATCGGGATGGAGGCGTTGGTCCGGTGGGAGCATCCCGTGCAGGGGCTGGTCTCGCCGGAACAGTTTATCTCGGTAGCCGAGGAAACCGGCCTGATCGGCGACCTCGGCGAATGGGTGCTGCGCGAGGCGTGCGCGACGTCCCGGCGCTACCCGGGATTGTTCATGGCGGTGAACCTGTCGCCCGTGCAGTTCCGGTCGGACGGCTTCGCCGACCGGGTAATCGCCATCGTGCGGGCGAGCGGTGCCGACCCCCGGCGCATCGAGCTGGAGGTGACGGAAAGCGTATTGCTCGACGATGACGACCTCGTGCGCGAGGCGCTCAAGAAGTTCCGGCGGGCGGGGCTGCGCATTGCCCTGGACGATTTCGGCACCGGCTATTCGTCGCTGAGCTATCTGCGACGCTTCGAGGTGGACAAGATCAAGATCGACAAGAGCTTCATCCAGCATCTCGGGCGAACAACGGACTCGACCGCGATCGTGACCGCGGTGGTCACGCTGGGGCACGCCATGGGCCTGACCGTCACGGCCGAAGGGGTCGAGACACTGGAGCAGCAACGCTTCCTTGAAGAGGCCGGCTGCTGCGCGATGCAGGGCTATCTGTTCTCCCGGGCCGTGCCCGCACACGAACTGCCGATGCTCCTGGCCGAAAGAGTGCAGGCACGTGCTGCCTGACACTGGGGCGCGTCATCGTCCCCTGCGGCTACAGCCGTGGATCCCTCAGACGAAATAGCAGATAGCTCAGTTTCGCGCGCCAGCTTCACCTTGGCCGAGGGACGATGCCGGCAAGAGCGCTTCGAGGCAACCGCCGCCCGTCGCGGCGATGCCGATCTGGCCGCCATGCAGCATCACGATCTGTCGGGCGAAGCTGAGCCCAATCCCGGTGCCGTTCGGCTTGGTAGTGAAAAAGGGAAGAAACACGTCGCGCGCCAGCGCCGGCGGGATGCCGGGGCCGTTGTCGGTCACGGTGATCTTCACGCGACCGTCGAGCGCGGGCTCGGCGCTGACGGTAACGCTGGGATCGGCCAGGCCGGCCGCCGCCTCGCCAGCGTTCTTCAGCAGGTTGAGCATCACCTGCGTCAGCAGCGCGGCATCGCCGTCGATTGCGGGCGTGCGGTTCGCAACGGACCAGGAAACCGCGACGCCCCGCGCGGCCGGCGTGGTGCCGAACAGCTCGGCGAGTTGGGCGAACCACGGCCCGACCGGGATCGCCGCGCGGTGCAGCGCCGGCGCTTCGCTGAAGCCCTTGTAGCTGGTGACGAACCGTTCGAGATCGGCGGCGCGGCGGGCGAGCGCGTGTATGGCGACCTGAGCGTCGGCGAGGCCCGGTACCGCCGCGGGGTCGAGATCGCCGACAAGCCGCGAGGCGGTCGCCGCGAGCGAGGTGACCGGCGTCAGCGAGTTCATCACCTCATGGGTGAGGACGCGGACGAGGTCGACTTGCGCGGCAAGCTCGGCACCGTCGAGCTCGACCTGGATGACCTTGATCGCGACGATGCGCCGGACCTGTCCGCCCATCTCGGCCTGGGTGGTGTCGAGCGCCACCCGCTGCGACAGCCCGTCGAGGACGATGTGCGTCAGTCGTGTCGGCCCCGGAGCGGCAACGCGCAGCGCGGCGACGAACGGCGGCCCAAACGGTGCGAGCGCGTCGAGCCGACACGGGTCGCCGCGCCCGAACAGACGGCGCGCGGCCCCGTTGGCGAAGCGCACCTCGTCATTGGACGAGAGAACCAACAGCGGCGTCGGGGCACCATCGACCAGCGTCTCGGCGATGCGCGCCGCGGCCGTGCCGCTCGCGCGTTCGGCGCGCAGCCGCTCCAGCGCGGCTTCATAGGCCGAGCCGAGCCGCTCGAAGCCGGCACCGCGCCCGCTGCCGCGGAACGACTGGCCGAGGTCGATCCGTTCGAGTGCGGTCACGAAACGGGCGAGCTCGACATTGCCGCGGTTGACCACGCGCCACAGCTCCACCGCAGCGGCGGTCGCGGCGAGGGTTGCGATCAGGGCCGCCGTCGGTGCCCGCGCGAACGCCAATAGCGCCGCGGCGGCCGCCACCGTGGCGAGCAGGGAGGCGACGCGGCCCGCGAGGCTCAGCGCGAACCGGCGACTAGAGGCCATGCTTCTCCATGCGGCGATATAGCGCGCCGCGCGACAGGCCGAGTTCGGTAGCGGCGGTGGAGATGTTGAAGCCGTGCTTGCGCAGCGCCTGCTCGATCAGCTGGCGTTCGGCGCGGTCGAGGTTGAGGTCGGCGGCGCTCTGCGCGGGCGGGGCGGGCGGTGGCGGGGCGACGCGGTCGAGCGCGAAGTCGGCGCGCGCATAGGCGTCACCCTCCGCCAGGATCACCGCGCGCTCGGCGGCGTGGCGCAGCGCGCGGACGTTCCCCGGCCAGTCATGCGCGACGAGCGCGGCGAGGAGGTCGGCGGGCACCGCGCGCTCGGGCTTGGCATATCGCCGGGCATAATCGGCGACGAAGGTGTCGAGCAGCAGCGGGATGTCCTCGCGCCGCTCTCGCAACGGTGGCAGCTCGATCTCGACGGTGTTGAGCCGGAACAGCAGGTCCTGGCGGAAGCGGCGCTCGTCGGTGAGGTCGGCGTTGGTCGCCGACACGACGCGCACGTCGACGTCGATCGACCGGTTCGCGCCGACCGGCGTCACCCGCCGCTGTTCCAGCACGCTGAGCAGCTTGGGTTGGAGGTGCAGCGGCAGGTTGCCGATCTCGTCGAGGAACAGCGTGCCACCGTCCGCCGCCTGGATCCGCCCGGCGCGATCGGCGCGCGCATCGGTGAAGGCGCCCTTGACGTGGCCGAACAGCTCCGCGTCGAACAGCGTCTCGGCCACCGCGCCGAGGTCCACCGTCACCAGCTCGCCGGCGGCGCGGCGCGAGAGGCGGTGGAGCTCGCGCGCGACCAGTTCCTTGCCCGTCCCGTTCTCGCCGAGGATCAGGACGTTGGCGTCGGTCGGTGCCGCCTTCTCGATAAGCGAATGGACCCGCGCAATCGC
>CAXTTU010000264.1:0-4942 GCA_964247225.1 uncultured Sphingomonas sp.
GCCTGCAGGAAGTTCTGGAGGACGGTTTTGCCTCCGCCCGTCGGTCCGATGATGAGGGTATGGCCGATGTCGGCGCGGTGGAAGTTGAACCAGAACGACGAACCCGCGCGGGTCTTGAGCAGCGTCACCGCATCGCCCCAGTGGTTTCCGGACTTCTTTCCCGCAGGGAAGGTGTAGAAGGGGCTGAGCGCTGCGAAATTGCGGCTGTTGATGACGGCGGGCCGCGCGCGCATTCGAAAATTGCCCGGGAGCTGCGCCCAGAAGGCCGCCTCCAGCGCGACGTCTTCGCGCGCCATCACCATGCCGGTGTCCGCGGACGCGGACCGCGCGATCGAGAGCCGGTCGAGGAGGCGCTTCGGGTCGTCGTCGATGACCGCGATGGACAAATGGTGCTCGCCCATGACGAAGCGGTTCGCCATCAGCTCGTCCTGTCCGTCGAGCAGTTCCATAGCTTGGCTGACGCCGGCGTCGTCCGAAGACGTCATTTGCTTGTACTTCTTCGAGAACCGCTCGCTGGCGACCGACTTCACGAGAGGCGCGAAGCTCTGGGTTAACACGTAGGGGAAGTCGAGCTTGAGCAGGCTGTTGAACTGCCCGGTCCGGGTGCTGGCGACATACTCGCGCACCCCGAACATGCCGAGGTAGTGCGACTTGTGCGGTAGCCGGATCTCGGCCGCCTCGCGCCCGAATACCATCCGCGACTGGTAGAGCGCCTGCCCAAGCCGTCCGTCGACGAGCGGGATGCGGACGCGGTCGCCGGTGAGGATGAAGTGCAGCACCTCCATCGGTCTCGAGAACAGGATGCCGTCATGCTCGTAGAGCGACAGGCGCTCCGGCATCGTGTCGGCCAGCAGGGATTCGAAGTCCCGGCACTTGTCCGCCATGATGACCAAGGCCCGGTCGTCGATCTCGGCACCGGGCTTGCGCCTGCCGAACCAGCGCGTGACCTGATCGCCGGCCATATTGGACGGCCGCACGATGATCGTGACGTAGAACTCGTTGTGGTAGAGGACCTCCTCCCTCAGCCGGTCCGCGTATCGCTCCTGGAGCGTGCGGGCGAAGCTGGAATGAAATTCGCCGCCGAGGTTCGGGTCGGTCGCGGTCCGAACGAGGTGCGTCCACAGTGCGACGCGATCGTCGCCGATCGACCGCCACGCGATATTGAGCTTGTTGTGCCAGCTATTCAGGTCGCCGGTGTCGCTGGTCTCGAACGGCCGCCCATCGACGCGATACATGCGCATGAGCGAGCCGTCTTCGAGAGCGATCAGCGTGTCATCGACGTGCCGCGTGTAGGGAATGAACTTGATGTCATCCGCCTCCCTTGCGGCGACCGTCTTGTGCTTCAGCTTAGTGCTAGTCATTGCCGAACTGCTTGCGCTTCACACTCTTGCCGAGGCGGACAGGAGAGTAGGTTGCGCCTCCCCAGAACTTGCGGTTCCTCGACAAGAATATCGTCTGGAACCACAGCCCCCACAGCCGGAATGCGTTGAAGTCATAATGGACGATCATGCGCGCCGGGAAGTAGAGCGCCCCGAACAGGGCTAACGGGTAGAACGGATTGTGCATGATCCCCCAGAGGACCATGCAGACCATGATGATCGGCAGGATCGCCTCGAGCGGCAGACCCATGAACACTGATGGTCTGGTCATGGCCAGGAACACCTTGTCCTCGGCCAGCTTCTCGACCTCAGCCACCCGAGCCACCCATCCAACCGACGATGGTCGCGGCCGAGAAGATGATACCGATGCCGATCAGCACCGTCACGGCACGACCCCAGTCCATGCGGCCGGTCAGCTTCGCATAGCCGACCGCCATAACGGCGATCACGCCGACCACGGATGCGACCGTGGTCATCCATCCTTTGATTGTGTTGAGGCCGGACTCGATCGCAGTGCCGTCGGCGAACGCCGGCTGCGCGATCGACATCAGAGCCAGCATGCCTGCGAAGCCGACAAGCTGGCGGGCACGGCGATCCGACATCATCCGGCCCATCTTCGGTGTGAACTTCATACGAACCTCCATGTTGAACTTACCTCTCCAGGTCGGGGCGGGTTTGCATCGGCTCGATCTGCCGAACCGGCGTCGGCTCACGCACGGCGACATCAAAACCGCGCCGCAGCGCGTCCGAAATCATGTGCCGGCTCTCGAGGTTCGCGGACGCCATGCGCGTCACGTCACCCTCGAAGACCTCGCCGATATGCTGCTCCATCACGCTCTGCGCCTGAACCGCGCCGGCAAGGCGCGTGTCAGCCGCGACCCGCTCCGGACTGCCGCGCAGAAACAGTTCGGCGAGTTCCTCGCCAGCGGCAGGCCGTTCCCCCGCAGGCTGTGCCGGCACCTCGGCGGGCAAGCGTCGCCCGGCACTGGCGCCCGGCGCGCGATCGGAAGAAGCTTGGTCTTCGACGCGCTCGCGCGGCTCGGACGTGATCTCCGGACGGGAACGACGGTCCGGCCGACCCTGACTAATGGTGTCGCGATGCAGATCGGTGCGCACCAAGTAAATGGCATCCGCGATGCGGCCGTCCCACTCGTTCGCGGTCGCCATGCCACGGAGATCCTCGGCGGTGTAACCGGCTCGGGCGAACGAATTCGCGAGCGAGGGGCTCTCGAGCGCGCGGTCGAGCGCGGTGACGAGTGCGTCGTGGTTCTCGCCAACGCGCTCGACCTGAACTTCGCGGGCGAGACGAGGCATGTCCACCTCGAGCGTTTCGACGAGCCGATTTCGATCTTCGGACAATGCGCTGATTCGCAACAGCAGCCGGCTGTCGCCGTCGGACAAGTCGCTCTTCTCTCGTGCCGGCGCTGCGGTGATCACGTCCGGCCGGCCCGAAGGCGGCAAGGAGGGCCCGATCGAGGGGGCGGACGAGCCGGGCACTGACGCCGACCTATGCTCGGCTACCGCCTCCGGCGGCCCGGTGTCGCGGCTCACCGCACTCCGGCGAGCCGCCTCCGCCTGCTCGCGCTCGGCGAACGACGGCTCGTACCCGCTGACCTCAAGGCCTGCCCGCGTCGCCGCCGTCCAGACCGCCTTGCGAAACTCGGGCGAGCCATCGACATCGACCCGGTCCCAGCCATTGTGCTGGGCGATCTGCACCAGCGCCGTGACGGTCTCAGCGTCCTCACGGCGCGCAACAATCCGGTTGGCACCGCCGCTGTCGGCGATCTCAATGACCGGCACGTCGCGCTGCCTAGGCCGGAAAAGCCCGAGGTGTTGTTCGCCGTCGGGCGCCTCGACACCGCGTACCTCGTAGCGGTTCGCTATCTCGGGCGGGATACCGAACTCAACCTCTCCCACCTGCGGCTCGGCTGTCCGACTGCCGCGTGAGACGCTGTTCTCGGCGCTCACTTGAACACCTCGATCTCGCTTGGGGCGATCTGCCCGACCACCCAATCGTCACGCTTGGTGGAGGGCCGTGGGGCCGGGATGGTCGCAGCGATCGGCGGCGTCGCATGGGGCAGGGCGGGAGTGGCAGGAATGGAGCCCAGCGCAGCGGCCGCCGACCAGACGCGGCCTACGTAACCGTTGCGCATCCCGCGCGTCATCGTGCCTGTGTTGTAGAGCGAGTAGGTCGCCGAAATCGCGTCGAGCCCGTCGTAATGGCGGCTCGCCAGCCCGAAGCTCGCCTGCAGCACGCTCGCGGCGAGCCGGAGGTTGGTGCACGGATCGAACGCCTGTTCCACCGTGGCGCCGAGACGCGCAAAATTGGCCAAGTTGATCTGCGCCAGGCCTACATCGACCGTGTAGCCGGCCGCCACGTAGCGGCGGACGATCGCCGCACCTTGAGCGATCGAGCCGGCATGCACGCGCGGACCACGGTTTACGTTGATCTGGAGCGGGTCCCCGCCGCTTTCCGTGACGACGAGCGGTACGACCGCCTCCGTCGCGATTTCCGGGGCGCATGCTCTCGCGAGCGCAGCGATGGCGGGGACATCGTAGGTCACTGCTGCGTCACCGTCCGGGTGCGCGTGTCGAGCGCGTAGCGGGAGGCAGAGCCGTCCGACTGGGTCACGGTCAGGGTGTAGCCGTGCTTGACCGACTTCGAGCGGATGCCAACGCCCGTGCAGGTCGGGAAGGAGCCTCCGAGGGCGAGCACGTTCCACAGCTTGGTGATCGGCGGCACGCACTGCGCGTAGGTGGTGGGTGAGCCGGGGGTCGCGAGGCACAGGACCACCTGACAGCCCCAATCCGAAGCGTAGGCCGGCTGCGGCATAGCCACGGCCACCAGCCCGGCCAGCGGGAATGCCAAGCCTGTTGAAGTCCCGACTACCTTATCGAGCCACCGTCCGATCATGACCCACCTCCGTGTGCTGCACGCCAATCCGCCGCGGCGAAGACGTCCCAGGGCGGCGGAGCCCTTCCGTCTGGCTGCGGTGCCACCCCGGGTGCGGCAGGCGCATTGGCCATCGCCGGGACGGGGCGCGGGGGACCGGCTTCGGCGATATCGACGACCCAGTCCTCGTCGCCCTCAACCGGCCGGAGCCGGTCGATGACCTGGCCCGGACGGGCGAACGCCAAGTGCCAGTGATTGGAGTGCCCGCGGTTCCCTGGGCCAAGCAGTTCGATGATCCGGATACCGGCCGCGCCCATCAGCGCCCGGACCTGCTCGTGCGTGATCGAGCCGACGCCAGCGGCGGGAACGAAGTCGATTGCCTGCCCGAACTTGTGCCAGCTGTAGCGAGCGCCATAGCTCGCGTTCATCGGCCGGATCGTGTCAGTAATTCGCGCGTCGAACGCCCGACGAATGATCGCGCTCACGGTGGCCACCGTCGCCGGAGCGCCCATAGGGGAGGGTGCCTTGTCAGCGTCCGTGCGCGCTAGTGCGCAGGCGTCGAACACCGAAGTTGGGCTCACCCCGTAGGTCGCGAAATCGCGACCGCTGATCTCCAGCGGACCGGCGTCGAAATCGGCGCCCGAGGTGAGGAGATCGCGAACCGTCGCCA